>NZ_JAKEVN010000019.1:0-47827 GCF_022398505.1 Pseudoalteromonas sp. Isolate3
ATTAATTTCCAAATAGACCTTTTAATTTGTCTTTTATTTTATCTTTTGCTTTTTCTTTCACTTCTTCTTTAGCAGCCTCACTCACATCTAAGCTATAACCTACATCATGGAATGGGCCTTTTATACGCAGAGGAATTTTAAACCCAGTGCTGTCATCTGTCGTACCCTGCCCTTCGATTGAATCAACAATCCCCGTCACTAAACGGTAGTCTACAGTGGTCATTGGTAAATCAATCTTACCTGAGCCGGTAATACGAATAAGCGGACTTAATAGAGATAAGTCTGTATTTTCACCAATACCATTTGTGAATACAAAACTACCTTTAAGTGCTGAGAAGTCTGTCTGTTGTGAGTTATCAAAGCCAGTATTCAGGCCTTCTGATACCGCACTTAAGTTACCTTTTATAAGCTCTTTAGCTTTACGAACCATCTCTGCAATGTTGGCTCCTTTCACTGCACCATCTGCAAACTCAAAGCCCACCTTGCCGTTAAGGGCATTAATAAAGCTTTTTTGACTTTGACCTGTGGTCGTTAGATCCCAGTTTAAAGAGCCTTTACCCATTAACTTATCGAAACCGGCCGCATCAGTAAGTAATGGCTGTGCATCGATTTTATCTAAAGAAAAGTTAGTGCTAATTTTATAAGGTGTTTGCTTAGCGTTAACGGTGATTACACCTTTGCCATTACCTTCGTATGCAACAAACTTATCTAAGCTGATGTTAGCTACTGCATTTTTAAGGTTCACTGTTAACTGGTTTTCGCCAAGTGTAATATCATTTGCTTTTAAACCACTTGAACGCACAACAACATTTGCATCAAGTGCATTTAGGCCACTCATATCAATTGTTGTATCATCCCAAACAATTGGCTGCGCTGGCGCATCTGAGGCCGGTTCTGCTTGCTCTTCTTTAGCTACCCCCTCAGGTAAGTAAGGGTTTAGATCAAGCATGCCTAAATCAATATCGGCATTTACAACTAAACGGTCGCCAAGCTTAATATCGCTTTTACCTTTAATTTGTAGCTCATCTAGGGTGGCAAGTAGCTCAGCCAGTTTAAACTGCTCACCTTTTAAATGCATTGAACCTTTTACATTAAACGCATTGAAAGCATTCTCTTTAGCATTAAGCTCAACACCCTGCCAATTCGCAATGTTTTTAACTGAGTCACCACTAACAGATAGAAGCCCTTGCACATCATTACCCATTTCTGCAATTGCCCCTTTGAAATTCAAATCGATCAAGCGTGAATCAACCTCAGTGCTGACATTAAAGGTTTCGCCCTCAATCGCTTTTACGGGTGTATCTAGCGTTACATCCAAATCAAAACGCTCACCCATATAGGTAATACCGCCTTTTAACTCAAGGGTTTTACGAAGAGAAGGTAATAAAATGGCTAACTCTAAATCACTTATCTGTTGTTTTGCCCCAGTTTTACCGTCTAGATAAGTAAAGGTACCACCATAAATTGCCACTTCGCCAAGCTCAATATCAAAGTTATCAGGTAAGTTAACGGCACCAGAACTCTTTTGCTGCTCAGTCTGTGGTTGCTCTGCAACCGCATCAAATAGCTGCCAGTTTGCTTTACCATTTTTATCGGTTTCTAACAAAATCGTTGGTTCGTTAATAACAAATTTATCTAGCTTAAACTCACCGCCAAATAACGACATCCAAGGAATACGGATAGCAAGTTGCTGCATACTTGCCATATTTTTTTGCGAACCAGTTTGCATATTGGCAAAGTTTACATCATTCAGTTCTAGCTTTAATGATGGAAATACCGACAGCTTTTTATCGCCATTAATAGTCAGACTACGACCTGTGGTTTGTTCTACTTGCTCCGATACTTTATTAAATATCGCGTCTGTAGGAATGAGGAATGGTGCTGCGACTACTAATGCAATTAGTAATAAGAAAATGACACCAACAACTTTCAGTAAGGTTTTCATAATCATCCTTAAAAATGGGCAAACAATGTTCATATCATAGCGGGAGTTAGGCGCAAATGCATTGCCCAACCCACAAAAAGGTTTGTAAACAAGCTTAGGTTTAAGAACATGAATCAGCGCTGAAATATTTTGATACCTTTAGGTTACAAATAAATCTTGACCGAATGATACCCTAGGGTTACATTGATACCTAGAGGTTACATTTAAATCAAAAAGGAAAAGATTATGTCTAAGCAAGATATACAAACGGAAGAAAAGTTTATGAGCCATAACGCATGGTTTTCAATATTCATGGGAATTACGTTATTAATCATTAGTGTTTACCCAATGCTTAAGCAGACATCAGCACCTTTACTGTTTATCGGCGCTGCCGCTTTTTTAGGTTCATTTTTTATGTTTGTGATTAGAGGTGGGTTTACATGGAAACTTGGGTATCGCCTTATGTATACCGATGAATTTTTAAAGACAATTGATACCATCGCTTATAAACATGTGGTTCTTGGATTACTTTTTAGCATGGGGGTTATTTTTTTATTGTCTGATGACCTTGCTTTAAATGTATCTCATAGCATGATGGCCACATTTTACCTCGCTCAAATGTGTTTAGTATACGGCGTATCAATTCTTTGGCAGAGTAGAGACTAGGTATAATAGTGGAAAATAATATCGCTAAATTCCGTAAAGAGAAGGGTTTATCGCAGCAAGAACTCGCTGATGCCATTGCAGTATCACGTAAAACCATTAGCACAGTTGAAACAGGCCGCTTTATACCTTCGGTTATTATCGCGTTAAAAATTGCAACCCACTTTGAACTTACCGTTGAGCAATTATTTACACTTGATGATAATGATTAATTAATCAAGTCAATCGCAATCTTGCTCTATCAGTAAGATTGCATCATTTCATTACTTCGGTATGATGCACGACCCTGTTGTTTTTGCACCCTGTGTACTAAAATCAAACAACCTAATTTGGTCAAAACTGGAGTATCGATTAAGCATGAAGAAACTGCTTATTTCACCGTCAAAAATGGCGCTTGGCGAGCAAGAAAGTCAAATTTATCAAAACATCCTCAAGCAGGCCTCTGATATCAGCTTAAACCTAATGGCAGTTAAAGTAGAAAACCACCCTGAAGACTTTTTAGGCTGGTGCTATGAGCTATTAAGTGCAAGCCGCGATCGCATTAACTACGATCTATTAGAAGATAAGCAATTACCGACACTTAAGAAACTTCATGACTTATTAATTTCTGCCATCAGCTTTTTGCAATTAAAAACCTTAAGAGTTGCACCATGGCCAGTTATCGCAGGCTTCATCGAACAGCATAAAGAGCTTGTGGCACTTGATGAGCAACTACGTTTAGCTAATTACATTGCAGCGATTAAATCACAATCATTAAAAGAGATGATCCCTGAAGACCGTTTAGCGTTTTCAGGTAAACACAGTGCGTCGCTTGATCCAAGCAGCTATAACTTCGATGTTGAATGGTTTGCTTCTACGAAGAACGCAAAAGGCTTTCACCAAATGTTGAGTGATTTGCCTGGTGCATTCGATGAAGCCTTAGCGCACATTCCACTTGAAGGCGAAATAACCCAAGAGCATTATCAACACTTTATGGTTGCATACTTGATGGCATTTAATGGTAGCGATGAAAAGCCAACGCTTGCTCCTGCAACTCGCTTACTTGCGATGCGCCGACCTGATGTGTTTACACCAATCGTAAATAGTAAACTTGATGCCCTTTGTGGGGCACTAGGTATTACCAAATTAAATAACCGTGATTTTGAGCGCTACTGGCAAGATATTGTAGAAGCAATCCATAATATGCCTTGGTTCAAAATGGCTAGCGCCGCAAATGAACTTGAGCAATCTTTAGTTGAAATTAAAGCCCTATTACCTAGCTTCTTTTATTATGCAGATAAAAGTACCGCCGATAACTCAAACTATATTAAGTTGTTAAACAAACCTAAGAGTACCACGAGCTCAGCAGGTAAAAAGACCGTACGCCGTGGCAAAGAATCAGCTGAGATACTGGTAGACCGTGCATTAGCAAGTGATGATATCCCTGAACATATCAAAGCAAAGCGCGATTCAATCATCAGTGAAGTTGAAAAAGGCCGAAGTGTTGAAGAGACTATTAGTCTGATGCGAGCGATTTTCGGCTAAGTCACTCTCAAATAAGAGAAACCCGGGTGCTTCGCAATTGTGCAACCGGGTTATTTTTTGCACCACACAAGTGCGCATGAACAATTCAAATATCCACTATTTTTTCAATTAAGCCATCTTAGAAGTCTGTTTTTAAAGCATTTAAGCATAAAATAGCCCATTCAAAATGAACTTGGCACAACCAGTGCAACATCGTATCCAGACAACACATAATAAATGTCCTCGAATAATAACCAGACTGCAATCTGAAATGGGACAAAATCAACATAACAACAGGATACAGAAACATGCTAAAACTAAAAAAAACGGTCGCAGCAAGCGCTCTTGCGCTATTAACTTTGAGCTCGACATATAGTTATGCAGAAGTCACAGCAAACGCTGCGGCAACGTCAAATTACTTATGGCGTGGTCAAGAGCAAACTGGCGGTGATGCTGCAATCCAAGGTGGTATCGACTACGCAAGTGAATCTGGCTTTTATGCGGGTACTTGGGTATCGAATGCTAGCTGGGCTGACGACATGACGTACGAGCTAGACCTTTATGCTGGTTTTGGCGGTGAAATCAATGAAACCTTTAGCTACGATGTTGGCTACATTTATTATGCATACCCAGATGCAGCATCTTACACAGATGCAGATTTCTCAGAAATCTACGGTAGCATTAGCATGGGTAGCTTCACCTTTGGTGCAGCAGTACTAGCAACATCAGCAGCTAGCGGTGACGGTACAGACTTTGGTGATTCACTTTATTTAAATGCTGACTACGGCTTCCCAGTTGGCAGTAGCGGTGCAGAAATGGCCCTTCATTTAGGTCATTACTCAGGGGATTTCATTGGTGATGATGACATCATCGACTACGGCGTTTCAGTGTCGAAAGACGGCTTTACTTTCGGTCTTTCAGACAATGACATCGATGGTTCAGATGTAAAAGTGTACGTCGCTTACGCGGTTGACTTCACTTTATAAAGAATGTGTTACTTGCTGCAACACGAAGGGCCGTAAGGCCCTTTTCTCGTTTAGGGCTATTCGTTAAGGCACACTATGACCAGTTGAGCCTTGCCAAATGCGATACCATTGTTCACGGCTCATAGAGAGCTGCTTAGCTTCAACCGCTGATTTAACACGTTCAATGTTACCCGTACCAAGTACCACAGACGGTGCACTCGGGTGCATTAACAACCAAGCATAAACAACTTGATCAATTGCTGTGGCGCCAATTTCAGCACCAACCTGCTCTAACACGGCACGTAAACGTACCGCTTTTTCATCATCACTTGAGAATAAACGCCCCCCTGCCAATGGTGACCAAAGCATAGGTTTGATATCGAGCAATTGGCATTGATCTAAGCTGCCATCATCAAGGGCTTTCATTTCGTAAGGTGAAAACTCAATTTGATTAGTTACAAGCTCAAAGTCTAAACGCGACTGTAACAAGCTAAGTTGTGATGGCGTAAAGTTAGATACACCAAAGTCAATCACATCACCATTTGCTTTTAGGGTATTAAATGCTTGTGCCATTTCATCGGCATTCATCAAGTAATCAGGGCGATGAATAAGTAATACATCTAAACGATCAGTGTTGAAGTTTTTTAGTGACTGCTGTGCTGAGGCAATAATATGCGCGGCACTTGAATCATAGTGGTTTGCTTTGCCTTGTAATCCTAGGCTTGCAAACGCAGGCTTAATACCACATTTAGTGATGATTTTGATTTCATCACGAATACTTGGTTTTAGTTTAAGTGCTTTACCAAATTCAGCTTCACAACCGTATTCACCGTAGATGTCAGCATGATCGGTATGTGAAACTCCCATATCGATTGCATTTTCTAAAAAACTTAAGCATTGCTGGGGCGTTACCTGCCAATCTAACAAGCGCCAGAATCCTAATACCAACTCATCAATACAACGACCATTGCTATTCACCATAACGACCTACTTTTCCTAATAAGTTCGATTCAAATTAATCCTTTAACCATATCACAGATTTACTAATCACAGCTGTTAACATACAGTTACAAAACAAATTGCTAATTTGTTACTAAACAGGATATTTTAGTACCTAAAAACAAATGTTATAAAACAAGGAATAAAAAATGAAATCATCAAATGTAATGACCGCATTGGTTGATATTTTTATCAGCCCGAGTAAAGCCTTTAATGGTTTAAAAGAAGCAAAAGGTTGGTCTTTTGTTGCCTTTATTTTACTTGCCGGCATTCTCGCCGCCAGCATGTTTGCTTTTTATAATAAAGCTGACCCGCAATTTTTAATCGATCAACAAGTGGCAGCCGCCAGTGTTGATGCCACTATTGCTGAGCAAAAAATGATTCGCCAAAGCATGGAGCAAACCATAGATATGCAGGTTTGGTTTGCCATCTTTGGTGGCATCATTGGTTTGGCTGTTATTAATGCTCTGATGGCAGGCTACTACTTATTTGTATCTAAGCAAGACCCAGAAGCTAACTATGGTTATGGTGCGTGGTATGGCTTTGGTGTGTGGACCATGATGCCAATGATTATATCAAGCCTCGGTTTGCTCATTTTAGTATTAACTGCAAGTACCGACCAAATTTCACAGACGTTATTTAACTATGCTTCGATTAACCAACTTTTAATTGGCTTAGAAATTGGCCATCCATTCTACACCTTATTGGAGAGCCTAAATATCTTTTCTATTTGGGGCATTTTCATCGCAGCTATAGGTTTGAAGAGCTGGACTAATTTCACTTTCAATAAGGCGCTACTTTTTGCAGCCCTGCCAAGTATTGTTATTTACGGTATTTGGACTGTAATCGCTCTCGTTTAATTCTGCTTTGAGCGGCGATATGCCGCTCTTAACTACCAAGGAAGTAACATGAAAAAAGCCATTATTATTGGCCTCGCTGTTACAGCATTTGTCGCTTTACTAGTATCAAAACAAGTCACAGGCAATAAAGATGCACCAGAAATGCATATTGCAGAAGTTGCACAAGGCAATATTGCCGATTCAATTTTAGCCTCTGGCAACCTAGTCTTTAACACCCAAGTGCAGCTGCGCTCTGAAGTGACTGGCCGCGTAGCGAAAGTGTTTGTCGAAGAAGGAGAAAGTGTCACTGAGGGCGATATTCTTATGCGTCTAGATACTACAGCGTTTGAATCTGAAGTTGCACGCAACAAAGCCGTGCTTCGCGCTACTGAAATTGATATTAAGCACAGCGAAACCCGACTGAAAAATATCGAACGCCAGCTAAGCCGCCAAAAAGAGCTTTATGAAGTTGGCCTCGCTGGCCAAGAAGTGTATGAAAACCTACAAAATGCCCGCGATTTAGCGAAAATAGATATTGAAGCAAAACGTGAAGCTTACAACCAAGCCCAAGCGTCATTACTCATTGCTGAAGACCGTTTAAATAAAAGTGTATTTCGCGCACCAATGAGTGGGCTACTTGCATCGGTAAATATTAAAGAAGGTGAAACCGTAATTGCCGGAACAACCAACATTATTGGCTCAGATCTGATGCTAGTAGCAGATCCAAGCGCTATTTTAGCCGAACTTCGCGTGGACGAAACCGATATTGCTGGTATAAAACTAGACCAACATGCAGATATATATGCCGCCGCTTACCCAAACCAACCTTTTACTGGCAAAGTAATAAACATTGGTACTTCAGCAAAAAACCAAGCCGGTTCACAAGGGTTATCATTTAAAGTCAAAGTACTACTTGATGCCACTGACCGCCAACTATATGCCGGTATGAGTTGCCGTGCTGAAATTGCGACAAGTATTGCCGAAAATGGCTTAAAACTCCCCATTGAAGCAATTCAAAAAGAGGATGATAGCTACTTTGTTTGGAAGCTTAACGCAGATAATACAGTAACTAAAACAACTGTAACGGTAGGCATTTCTTCAGATATCGAACAAGCACTAACCAGCGGTGTTGCAAAGGGAGATCGTATTGTTATCGGCCCAGCTAGACCTCTCAGCTCACTAAAAGAGGGTGATACGGTAGCCGTTAAAAACAGCCCTGAAAAAGGTGCTAGCTAATGTCGGCGGTGATAAAACTTAGTAATATCAATAAGCAATATAAAATGGGCGAACAAGTTTTCAAAGCCCTTGATGATATCAATATTGAAATTGCTCAAAATGAGTATGTTGCCATTATTGGCCCTTCGGGTTCAGGTAAATCAACACTAATGAACTTGCTTGGCTGTTTAGATACCCCTACAAGTGGTGACTACTATTTAAAAGATAAGCTGGTAAAGCGAATGACCGAAACTGAGCTTGCTCATCAGCGTAATGAAAGTGTTGGCTTTATTTTTCAAAGTTTCAATTTGTTACCGCGAGCATCAGCTCTTGAAAATGTTATGCAGCCACTTGTGTATCGATTTATCTCTGCCAAAGAGCGAAAGCAGCAAGCGCTCGAATCATTACAGCGGGTTGGTCTTGGCGATAAGGTAAATCACCTTTCGAGCCAGCTTTCTGGTGGGCAACGTCAACGTGTCGCGATTGCTCGTGCACTTGTTACTAAACCACATATTTTACTTGGTGATGAGCCTACAGGTAACTTAGATAGTAAAACCACCACTGAGATCATGGCACTGTTTGATGAGCTTCATAACGAAGGGCACACCATTATTTTGGTTACTCACGAACAAGATATTGCTGATCACTGCCAGCGTGTTATTCGTTTAGTTGATGGCAAGGTTGTCAGTGATACCCGTAAAGGCGAAGGAGCAAGGCAACATGTTTAAATCTGCTATCGCTGTTATGGAAGGCACTAAAGCCGCACTCATGGCAATTAAAGCAAACGCGATGCGTAGTGCCCTTACCTGCTTAGGTATTATCATTGGTGTTGCAGCGGTTGTGACCGTAGTGGCAGTAATGCAAGGATTTACCAAGCAAATTAATGATCAGCTGGCTGATATGTCTCCTGATGTGACCAATATAAAACCTTACACTAGCGTAGAAAAAGAAATGGTAGGCCAACAAGCAAAGCTAACCTACAGCGACTTTTTAACCCTAAAAGCACGCGTTAAAGAAGCCGAAACCTTTACTGCGCTGATGTTTACTTGGCGCTTTTCTGGTGCAGCAGAGTACGGCAATAAAAGTCATGCTTCACGCGTGATGGGTACCGAGCAAGACTACCAAAAAGCTTACCGCACCTACCCAGAACTCGGCCGATTTATTCGCGCAGAAGATGATGAAAAACGCCGTCGAGTGGCGTTTATCGGCCCTTCAATTATCGAAAAGCTCAACTTGCCTGAAAACCCTGTAGGTGAATATATCAAACTCGGTGGTGAGTGGTTTCGCATTATTGGTGTTGCTGAAAAACAAGGTAGCTTATTAGGTTTTGACCAAGACGATTACATTAATATTCCAATAAGTACCATGAGTGCGCTAGAAGGCGGCAGTGTTGATACTAATGTGCAAATGATGTTTCGTTTAAAAGACGATGCTAACGAAACGCAAGTACTGGGTAAAATTCGCCGTATCTTACGTCAATTACATAAACTAAAAGACGGCGAAGATGACGACTTTGAGTTTGAAACCGCCGAAAAAGCCCGTGCTAATATCGATAAATTTACCGGAAGTGCAACCGCAATTACCGCGGGGATAGTCGGTATCAGTCTGGTGGTTGGGGGTATCGGTGTGATGAATATCATGCTGGTTTCGGTAACAGAACGCACTCGTGTGATCGGCACTTTAAAAGCATTAGGGGCAACACCTGGCTTTATTATGCTGCAATTTTTAGTTGAAGCGGTGGTGCTATCGCTTTTTGGTGGCTTAATTGGTTTAGCGATAGGGTATGGTGCCGCGGCACTGATTTCGTTATCAGTGCCGAGCATGCCAGATGCCTACATACCGGGTTGGGCGATTATGCTGTCATTTGGCTTTACGTCATTGATTGGTATTGTGTTTGGCTTAGCGCCCGCTATTAAAGCGGCACGCTTAAACCCAATTGATGCACTGCGTTATGAATAACTAGTCTGGCTTATAAGGTACTTGAGCACAGCTTATTTCAACTGTTTTCGGGTACCAAATAGGCCCAACTTGGTTTACTGCAATTTCAGCAAGACCATTGGTGAACGACTTATAAGTGTGAACGGTTTGCCACTCAGAGTCAGGGCATTGTTCAGATAAGTCGACAGGCTTTGAACCTTCGTAAAGCGCCGCGGCAAAGTTATGATGCCACTGCTCTGTTGCAGGCGCTTTATTGCCTTGCGCTGCACTGCCATTATCGAAGTAGATATTTGTGCAACCACTTAAGGTTGCAACTAACACCGCTGTTATTAGTAAGCTTTTCATAGTTGTTGCTCCTGTGCTTGTTGCTCACACCATACTTTTACTGTGTGAGGAGCATAAATTCCGAGTGTAACTAGTCCTAATGCGCCATCAGCGAATGTTTGTTGCGATTGCATTTGGGCAACTTTTTTATCTTGGCAAATAGCCTTTACATCAACGCGCTCTTCACCAACGAGGCCCCACAAAAAGAATGGACGGCTATCTTGGTAATCGGCTTTAGTGGCTAATTTATTGGTTGTTTTTTCTGGCACTATGGTGACTGATGAACACGCTGTCACCGATAAGGCAAGCAGCATACAGGCCATTTGTTTCATGAGTAGTTCCTTTGTCTGAGTTGTTAAGCTCAGTAAGTATAAGAATATGAGTACTCATTTTGGGTAAGAAAGCGTATAGAAATTGTAGGAAATACTACAGTTTCTAACATTTAGCCTTTGAACTAAACTGGGCTAACAACGACTAACTCTCAAGGAAAGTAACTAAAGGTCATTATGACGGCATATCTGCGTATATTTTTATTACTTGTGTGTTTGAGCGCGCTGTCTTGGTATAGCTTTTCAAGCGATCCTAGCTCTGATGAGCAGCAAGGTATAACCAAAACTGCCGTGAACCTTGTTAATTGCCAACAGCAGTTAGCACAAAGTCGCATGCAAACTTACGCAGCGCATTACATTTTGCCCTATCAGTTCAAGTTATTGAGTTGGAATATCTACAAAGCACAAATAGATGGCTTACTCACAGATTTACAAAACCTAAATGACGATGCTGATATTGTGTTACTTCAAGAAGCTATCGAAGAACCAGCTCTTACAAAGCTCAAACCATATTGGCGTTTTGCTAAAGGCTATAAGAGTGGCAGTGTGCAATCTGGAGTTATGACACTCAGCCGTTGGCCCGCCACTGTGCATTGCACACTCACTCACAAAGAGCCTTGGCTACGTAGCCCAAAAGCCACCAATATTGTGGAGTATGCGCTGCCTGAACAACAGTTATTACTGAGTATTAACCTGCATGCCATTAACTTTACGGTTGGTGTAAGTGACTTTAAACAACAGCTAGACGATGCCGCCGCCATTATGCGAACGCATAAAGGACCTATCGTATTTGCCGGTGATCTCAATACCTGGAGTGATGAGCGCCAAGCCTTATTGCAGCAAACGTTGACCCAACTAGGCCTACACGAGGCTATCTATTTAGATGATAAACGCACCAAAACATTTGGATTAGCACTTGACCAAATATGGGTGCGAGGTGTCAAAATAGAAACAACTATAGTGCCTGAGCTTGCAAGCTCAGATCATAATCCAATAATTGCAACCTTAACCATAGAGCAAAAAGAACAGTGAAAATAACAATGAAAAGATATTGGTTTATCGCATTAATGTTCTTGAGTATTAGTCAATTCTGTATTGCAGCCACTCCAGAGCAAGAAATTAATCACTTAATTGATTTTGTCGCTAAAAGCGATGCCGTATTTATACGCAATGACACAGAACACTCAAGCCAAGATGCTGCCGAGCACCTCGCTATGAAATATCGAAAAGCGACCCGCTATGCAAATACCGCCGACAAGTTTATCGAAAACCTAGCGAGCAAAAGCTCTTGGAGCGGTAAGCCCTATAAAGTAAGACTCAGCAATGGATCGTTACTCAATGCAAAAGATTGGTTGAGCAATGAATTAGAAGAGTACCGTCGAAACCAACATATTCATAATTAAATCATCAACACACAAGAAGCGAAAAGCCATGCAAGAACACAATAATCAACCACTCAACGACTTTATTGAATACCCTCATGACGAAATGCTTAAACGCGCCGAAGAGTTTTTAGCCGTTAGTCAGCGTCGCCATAGTATTCGCAGCTTTAGCGACCGCCCTGTGCCAAAAGAAATAATCGAAACTTGTATTAAAGCGGCAGGCACTGCACCAAGTGGTGCCAATCATCAACCTTGGCACTTTGTGGCAATACACAGTAGCGATGTTAAGAAACAAATTCGTGAAGCAGCCGAAAAGCTAGAGCGCTCATTTTATGAAGGCCGAGCTGGTGAAGAATGGTTAGATGCTTTAAAACCACTTGGCACAGATGCCAGTAAACCCTACCTTGAGCATGCACCTTGGCTAATTGCCGTGTTTAGTCAAAAGAAAGGCGGTATTTCTGCCGATGACAAAAATACCAATTACTATGTTCATGAATCTGTTGGCCTAGCAACCGGCTTTTTAATTCAAGCACTACACAGAGCAGGCCTTGCTACCCTCACGCATACACCAAAGCCAATGAGCTTTTTAACCGAAATTTGTGGCCGCGATAAAGATAATGAGCGCCCTTACATGCTGCTCATTGCAGGCTACCCAGGCACAGATGCAACTATCCCTGAGCATGCCTTAGTGAAAAAGTCGCTGGACGAAATAGCGACCTTTATTTAGTTTTAAAATCAACAGCTAGCACATCACCTGGGTTTAAACCTGAAACGATGTGCTGCTGCCCATCAACCATTTCGCCAAGGCGTACATATCGACGCACTATCAGATTATTTTCAAGTAAATAGACCATACTCAATTGGCCATATTGATGCACCCAACTTGAGTCAATCAACACCCCTTTTTCAGTGGCGAGCGGTAATTGTAACTGCGCATAAAGCCCAGGCATTAGCCCAGTTTGCACATCTGTTTCTAAACGGATTTCCATACTGCGCGCAGCACTATCAGCAACGGGCACTATTTCTGTCACAGTGGCAGGCATTGACGTTGATAAAGCGGGTAATTTGACTGTCAGAGCTTGGCCAACATTCAATTTAATTGCTTGTTGTTCTCTGACATTAAACGCTAATTGCAATTGCTGTGGGTTATACAGTGCGAGTAATGGCGTACCAGGGGTTGCGGTATCGCCAGGTTCTGCAAAACGCTCAACCACAACACCTGAAATCGGCGCTTTAATTTGCGTAAAACTCAACGCGACTTGTGCTTGTGTTTGCTGTTGTTTAGCAATCGCTAGGTTCGCAGTTAAATTATCGAACCTTGCTTTAGCATCGTCGTATTCACTAACAGATACCAAGCCTTGTTTGTACAAATCGTTGATACGTTTAAGCTGTTTCTCTGCTTGAGTCAGCGATGCATTAATTGCGTTTATTTGTGCTTCGCTTTGTGCAAGCCCAGCTTTAAAGTCATCTTGCTGCAAGGTGATCAATACATCACCTTGTTTTACAGTATCGCCAGCGCGGACATTCAAACGCTCAACTTGTGCCATAACTCGCGATGAGATTTGCGTATTTTGTTTTGCAATCACGGTTCCTGGCACAACTTCATCACGAGCGATATCTGCCAGTGTCACTGTCACTAACTGACCATTGTAATCGTTTGCCGATGGGTTTTTCATACCTGCAGCTTGCTTATCAGAAAAACTGCCCGCCATGTAAAGTACCGCCACAATGATCACAAATAACGCGATAATTGAACCAATAAGTTTTGATTTACCCTGCATGAGCTTGTTCCTCTATGGCTGCATCCTTTGCAAACACTAAATAATAAACCAGGGGCACAACAAATAATGAGAACAATGTTGATGCCACAATACCAAAAATAATTGCAATCGCTAGACCGCTAAATACCGGGTCTAGGGTGATCACTAAGTTACCTAATAAGGTAGTTCCTGCAGTCAGTAACACTGGACGCATACGCACTGTACCTGCGGCAATTAAAGCTTGTTTAATTGCCATACCTTGGCTACGAGCTTGATTTATAAATTCAACCAAAATAAGTGAGTTACGGACCACAATACCGGCAAGTGCGATCATGCCTATCATGGCTGTTGCAGTGAATAACACCGGCTCTGGAGCACCAGCAATGGTGCGCTCTCCAAATTGATTTAATAACCAAAAGCCCGGCATGATACCTATCACGGTTAATGGAATAGCCGACATGATGATCAGTGACAAACTGGCAGAATTTGTTTGAATTCGTAAGATGATGAAAATTGCAGTTAGCGCAAACGCAAAGGCAATGCCCATATCTCTAAATACATCAATGGTAATTCGCCATTCACCTTCTCCACTAAAGGTTACATCAGTGCCAGCAGGTAATTGCCAAGCTTGACTACCACCATTATTGAAAAAGTGCCTACTTTGCCAATCAGTTTGGCTAAATTCGTCAGCGCTGATACCTAAGTCGGCATTTACGTCAGCAATAATCTCAGCGGGTGTACGACCGTTTAGCTCAGCCATTACATACACAACATTACGCTGATCTTTACGCATAATTGGTTTAGCAACATCTTGATACTGAAACTCGCCTAATTCAGATAATGCCACCAGCGGACGCGGTGCACTTTGCAGCCCAAATTCATCACTGGTTTTTGCGAGTTCTCTGTCACCGCGAACCTGCAATGCGAGCAATTGAGCAAATTGATTTCGGTCTTGATACGGCAGTTGCAGTTTAATATCAACAGGGTCTGTTTCGCCGCTAACATATAACACCCCAACATTTTGCCCATGCGAGGCAATGGCTAAGGTCTGGGCAATATCTTGCGTAGACACCGCCGACAATGACGCTTTACTTTTATCGGTAACAAAACGTTGTAAGGGTGCATTGGCAGCAATACTGGTATCAACCTCAACCACATGCGGCTCTTGCTTTAACCTTGCCGCAACTGCAAGAGCTGCTTGATAGTGAGTGTCTGTATCAACAAATGGCTCACTGTAAACTTCAGCCACTAAGGTACTTAAAACAGGCGGGCCTGGTGGTACTTCAACCACTTTAATAACAATGCCATCGGTTGCCAGTGGTGCTAATGCTGCACGCAAGCGCATGACCACAGCATGAGATTGATGATCACGCTCAGTTTTATCTAGCAGTAATACTCTTAGCTCAGCAAGATTGGCGGCTTCGCGTCGATAATAACCACGTACCATACCATTAAAGTCCATACTCGATGGCTGGCCAACGTAGGCTGCCACCTCGCTTACCTCATTTAATTTCCAAGTGACAGTTTGTACTTTTCGCGTGAAAGCTGCGGTTTGCTCAAGGCTCGTGCCCTCTGGCATATCGATTAAAACTTGCAACTCGTTTTTATTATCGAACGGTAGCAACTTTAAAGGCACAACACGCATGACGGGTAGCATGGCACTGGCGACAAACAGGCCTAATGTGGTCCATAGAACGAGTTTTGCACGGCCTTTAGACTCAAGTAATGGCGATAAGATGCGCTCATACAAACTATGCGGATTGGCTTCTAGTTGCATACTGTCATCAACGGGCGCTTTCAGCAGTTTCATGGCCAACCAAGGCGTTACAAAAAATGCCACAATGGTAGAAACCATCACACTGACTGGCACATTAAATGCCATAGGTGCCATATAAGGGCCCATCATGCCAGTAATAAACGCAAGCGGGATAAATGCCACCATAATAGTCAATGTTGACATAAACAACGCCACGCGTATTTCGCTCATAGCATCAACTATGCGTTGTTTTTTATCACCTTTTTGCGTTAAAAAACGACTTATGTTATCTATGCCTGTGATGGGATCATCAACCAATAAACCTAGAGAAAGTATTAATGCAAACAGCGTGACTCGGTTAATCGTATAACCAAAGGCAAAATCAAGTGTCAGGGTTATGCCGTAACAAATAGGCACAGCTAAACCAACCACAATTGCTGGTCGCCAGCCTAAAAATACGCCAACAAAAATAACCACGGTAAACACCGCAAATACTAAACTCGAGGTAAGATTATTTACTTTTTCGTTCGCTGTTTGGCCATAGTCTCGCAGTACGGTGTAGCCCACTTCATCTGGCAGCAAATTAGCCGATAAGCTGTCCATCATGCTGTGTACTTCATTGGCTACAGCTACCGCATTAGTGCCAGCTTGCTTAGCGACACTAATGGTAACTAAAGGAAGTTGTTGCTGGTTATCTGATTGAGCCAACCATTGATAGCTTTGTGCTTCGCTTGGACCATCACTCACCTCGGCCACATCACTTAGGTAAACACTCTTACCGTTAACCACGTTGACAACAAGGCGTTCTATCGCAGATTGAGAACGTAAAACATCACCCACTTGTAAGGCAATTTGCTGCTTACCTTCAACAACACTGCCCACATTAACTAATTGGTTAGATACGCTAAGCGCATAATACACATCGGTTAGGGTTGTTTGATGTGCAGCAAGCGCGCTTGCATCAAGGTTAATCGTTAATTGACGAGTTCTACCAGCAATCACTTTCACTTCGCTGGTGTTTTCGATGCGCTGTAAACTGTTAGCGATTTCGTTGGCAAAGCGGGTTAGTTGGTAATCATCGTAAAGTTTTGGATCTTTACTAAATAAGCCCAGCATCACAATGGGTACATCGTTCACTTCAACCGGGCGTATTTGCCATGAACTGATCACTGACGCCATCGTGTGTTGATAGCTATAGAGTTTAGCGTAAGTGTCGAGGATGGCTTGCTCACGGTCGTGACCAACTTCAAAGCGAAGAGTAACAACAGCAGCATTACTTTGTGTAGTCGAGTAAATATGCTCAACGCCCGTTAACTGCGCCAATAACTTCTCCAATGGTTCAGTTACCAGCCTGGCTACTTCTGGCGCTTCAACGTTTGGCGCTGCCACATATATATCAAGCATAGGAACCACAATTTGCGGCTCTTCTTCACGAGGGGTTTGCTTTAATGCCATTAAGCCAAGCAGCACCGACATAATAAAAATAATGACGGGGAGGCGACCGCTCAAGCTGTTTTTTACTGCATTATCGATAGCATTCATTGCTTAATTACCTTTGCAAAATAAGCCATGTAGGGTCGCTAAGATCGATACCACGTTTTTATCAACCACGCGATAATAGATAGTTTGGCTTTCACGTCGAGTCGAGACTATCTGCGCTTTTCTCAGCGCCGCTAAGTGTTGCGATAATGCTGACTGTGCCAACGGCACAGCTTCGTTTAATTCGCTCACGCTCATTTCACCATCTTGCAGCGAACATAAGATCATCAAGCGATTTTTATTCGCCAATATCTTTAGCATTTGCTCTGCTTGTTCCACATTGTCGGCCATAGCCGCAAAATCGATGTTCATAATCACACTACTCTATATTCTTAAATACCGCTAAAGTATAGATTGATATATTAGAAAAGTCTAATATTAGAATTTACTAATGTAGGTTTTTCTAATATATTAAATGCATCACTCTGTTATTGAGGTCTTATTATGAAACTAAATGACGCGCTTCGCCTAATTGCTGGTGTAATGATCTGTATTTCATTGTTGCTACAACAGTTTCACAGTCCGTTGTGGATTTGGTTTACGGTATTTATTGCTCTAAACTTAATTCAATCGGCATTCACTAAGTGGTGCCCAATGATCACTATTTTACGCAAACTTGGCATGGAGGATTAGTATGCTGACACCAATTCCTGACTTAATGAAAATTATTGCCCCAAACCAGCGCCGCATTAACGCTGACCAAGCAAAACAAGAATTAAGCGAAAATCACGGTTTATTAATAGACGTACGTGAGCCGGCTGAACACGCCACAAAAGCAGCGACAGGTGCTATTAATATCCCGCGCGGTGTACTTGAAATGAAATTAATGGAAATTGAAAAAGATCCTGCAAGGCCAATTTACTTACACTGTGCAAGTAGTGCCCGTGCCACACTTAGTGCCGAAGCACTTACTCGTGTTGGCTACGAAAATGTCACTGTAATCACCTGTAATGCAGAACAAATTTGCCAAGTGTTTTAGCTTCATAGAATAGTAACACTGGTCGGATAAGCTCGTACTTTTCTATTTGTAGGTACAGAGCAATGACTTTTACACGCAGACGCTTTTTAAAAGCATCGGCGGCTGGTTTTGGAGCCGCCGTTTTATCTTTCGGTTTAACTGGCTGTAGTCTTAATGACGATGATGAGGAAACCACAAAGCAGACCCCTGTCAGCTTTGATCACGGTGTTGCTAGTGGCGACCCGCTAGCTGATAGCCTCATCATTTGGACTCGCATAACCCCACTTGAAAACGTCAAAAGTGTTAACGTAGTTTGGCAAGCCTCAACGGATGCTAACTTCACAACTATAAGCCATGATGGCGAAACTCAAGTAAGTGATGCAACCGACTATACCTTGAAAGTTGATCTGCAAGGTCTCGATGCAAACACCACTTATTACTACCGCTTCATAAGTAATGGTAAAACCTCACCCACAGGAGCAGGTAAAACGCTGCCAGTTGACAATATAGAACAAGTAAAATTTGCCGTTATCTCTTGCGCTAACTACCCTGCAGGCTACTTCCATGTGTATGGTGAAATTGCAAAACAAACCGATTTAGATGCAGTACTGCACTTAGGTGACTACATCTATGAATATGGTAATACAGGTTATGCCACTGAAGATGCCGCCGAGCTAGGCCGTTTATTACCTGATGACAATAGCGATGAAATCATTTCTTTAGCTGATTACCGCAAACGTTACGGCCATTATCGTAAAGACGAGAACCTACAAGCTGCCCATAGTCATTGTGCATTTATTACTGTTTGGGACGACCACGAAATAGCAAATGATACATGGCACAGTGGCGCAGAAAATCACAACGACGGCGAAGGTGAATTTAGCGAGCGAAAAATGCATGCGCTACAAGCTTATTTCGAATGGATGCCAATACGCAATGTCGCCGATAAAGAACGTATTTATCGACGCTTTGAGTTTGGCAATTTAGTGTCATTACACATGCTCGATACCCGTGTTTTAGCTCGCGATGAACAAATTAACTATGCTGATTTCGATTTGGCCACTAGCCAAGGGCAAACTGACTTTGTTGCAGCAATCAGCTCACCTACTCGTGCTTTATTAGGTAACGAGCAACTCACTTGGCTTACCGATGGTTTAACGACAGCAACAACACAATGGCAAGTACTTGGACAACAAGTGCTGATGACTAAAATGCATTTGCCATTTGAGATTCTGCAATTACTAATGAATATTCAAGTAATTCAAGCTAGCGGTGCTGATCCATCGGCATTACTTGCTCAAGCAAACACGTTATTTAGTGAGCTTGCGCAAATTAAAGGACGCATTTTAGCTGGAGATCAAAGTGTTACAGCACAAGAGCGAGCACGCGTAGAAACGACAGCGCCCTATAATCTTGATGCATGGGATGGCTATGCTTATGAACGTGAGGTAATACTTGGGACAGCAATTGCAGCGCAAAAGAACCTTGTCGTTTTAGCGGGTGATACACATAACAGCTGGGCAGGACAATTAGTCACTGATGCCAGCAATCCTGTTTCTGCTCAAGCCGCTGCCGGTGTTGAGTTTGCGACATCTTCGGTTTCTTCACCAGGACTTGAGAACTACTTAGCGTTAAATACACAATCGAGCGAAGCTGTCGCACAAATTGAGCAAGTCATTGCATTGCTGGTTAACGACTTAGCTTATAACAACTTAGTTGAACGCGGCTACTTAACTGTCACCTTTACTCAGCAACAAGCAGTTGCCCAGTGGCATTATGTAAGTAGTGTCAAAACAGCCGATTACACTATGCTTAACGAGCGTCAAAAAGCGCTCAGCGTACAAGCTGGTAGCCCTACTTTACAAATGGCCTAACGCTTTTCATCTAATAGCGTAACTAACATTTGCTCAATGTTTTTTACGCTATAAGTAAGTGAACGTAGCAGTTCTAACTGACTGTCTTCAGGTTGATGCTCTGGTTTAGCGCTGCTAGTTTGAGTCATCTCATCTTTTTGTTTCAAGATTGCTTCGCGAAACTTCTCAGCATCAATCACTCCGAGTAATGATACCAATGCACCTTGCCCCGACTGACCTGCCGTTTCAAAGCTCAGTCGATAGAGACCAAATTGACGCATTAAGGGACCTTGACTTAGTGCTACATCGGTTATTTTTTCAAGTGGGATCGACTTTTCTTCTTTAAAAAAGACACCACGCTTCACCACTAATTTACGAGTTAACAAAGTAGCTGACATCGCCGCTAAAATACGCCCTGCCACCAGCCAGATTATTAACGCAACAATGGGAATGAAAGGGATACCTACCATACTAATCATACAGGTAAAAATACCCAGTAATAACCAATACCGTTTTACTTTGGGATCAAAACTGGCACTCAATAAACTGGTTTCTGTCATCATAGACTCCTTGATAAGAGTTATGACAATATACAAACTTTTCATTAAATACAAAAAAAGCCGAGCTAAGCCCGGCTTAAAGGTACTGCAGGGAAAGCTATTCCACTGCTTCAACCGTCACTGTTAGTTTACTCAGATCGGGTCCTTGCACGGTAAAACGGTAATCTCCCGCTGTCGGGATATTCAAGGCGATATTAGCACCAACGGCTTCTAGTAAGGCCGCTTCACCAATCACAGCGACAGGTGCATCACCACTGCCGCCATAATCGACTGTACTCCAATCTTCAGAAGCAACTTTGAACTCATAGTCACCAGCTTCTAATGTCATGGTTGTACTGTACATCGCATCACCTGCATAAATTAGAGGGTTATCCGTTCCCCAGCCATTGACGCTGCCGCGTAAGTATACTTGAGTTTCCCCAAACATTTCTGCGTTGAACACGGCCATAAGAGGCTCTTCGAGATTACTGGCGTCAAATACAAACTGATATTGACCATCGGTTGTAATATCAATTGTCATGTTTGCACCTTTTACTGCAAGCTGTTTTTCTGTGCCTAAAGTCACAGCCGCACTACTCTCACCTGAGCCATAATCCACCGTGCTCCAATCCTCAGAGGCCACTTTGAATTCATAGCTACCTGCAGATAATTGTTTAGTGAAGGTGTAAATACCTTTACCTTGATACATCAACTCGTCACTGGTACCCCAATCGTTTAAGCTACCGCGTACATAAATTGGCGTACCAACAAATGGCTCTTCATTATAAATCTTAAGTACTGGGTTTTCGGTGTCTGTGGCATCGAATGAGAACACATAAACAGCATCCATTGCCGCCTTAAAGATCATATTGGCGCCACTGCGTGTTAGCGGCTCATCTTCGCCTTCGATCACTTCAGCGACATCAGCAGAAAGCGCACCAAAATCAACGGTAGACCAATCTTCAGAAGCGACTTTAAACTCATAGCTACCCGCTGTTAGAGGAATCGCAATTTTGTACTCGCCATTACCCACATATTCAAAGCTATTTGCCGTGCCCCAGTCGTTTAATGAGCCACGAACATAAACCGTTGTGCTACCAAATGGCACGATATCTGGCGCACCTACAGTAGCATCCGCACTTAGGCCTTCGCCTTGTGCATCACCTTGTGGTTTCACAAACACTGCAACAGTATATGGCGGAACATTAAAGGTACCTTCACCCTCACCAGCTATAAAGCTTGCCGCTGACATACTTGAGTCAACACTGGCTTTTAAAACTGGATGTAGCTCAAAACCCGCAGCCGTTGATACCGTATGCGATAAGCTTTGCTCAGTACCGTTCATAACCACTACAATGGCATCGTATTGGCTATCTAGGTCAGTCAACCCAACGCCATCATCGATACTCATCACTACTAAACCTTGCTGTTGACGCTTACCAATATTGTGAAAGCCAACACGGTCTAAAATGTCTTGCTCTGTGGTTAAACTAAAGAGTGGGCTGGCACTACGAATTGCCAAGAATTCAGTAAATACATTACTTGCGTACTCAATGTCACTTGCCATCGCTTGTGCGTTAGGATTTGCTGAAATAGGCGCAATTTCGCCCCACTTCGCTTGGTTATCTTGCGCAGGCGGTAGGCCTACATTCCAGTTATTGGTATCCATACTAAAATCAACAAAGTTGAACCAATCACCAGAATCATAGCTGTTACGATCCATTGATTTAGAGCGCAACATATCCGCACCCATTTGCATAAATGGAATACCTTGGCTCATCAGTGGCATAGCTAGAGCCATATTGTGAACACGTACACGCTCTTCAATACTTAAGTTAGTGCCGTGCTTGTATTGCAGCTGATCCCATAGTGTTTCGTTATCATGCTTAGAGACATAGTTAATGCTGTCAGCCGGGTCAAGGGCGTAAGCCGCTGGCTGACCACTCCAGCTAAAGCTGCTGCCTTTTGCTGAATTACCTTTAAAGTCTTTAAGAATGTAGTTTTGTAAGTTACCTGCCAGTGATAAACGCAACGTATCTTGCTCAGATAAGTTGCCATCTGTGGCATTATTGCTAAAGAACGCACCACCGCGAATTGCTTCACGGATACGGTCATTAAAGGTACCTACCTCAGTGCCAGCCATATCCATTTGTTTCGCTTGCACAAATAAACGGTTATCTGCCACTTCACCAAAGTTCCACCCTTCACCGTAGAAATAGGTATCAGGGTCAACCGCTTGCACCGCACTAAGCGCAGTCATAATTGACGCTTTTGGCATATGCCCCATCACGTCAAAGCGGAAGCTATCGTAACCAAAATCACGAGCTAGAATCACCATAGAGTCAGCAACAAACTTATCCATCATGACATGTTCTGTTGCAGTATTTTCACAACACGTTGAGCGCTCAATATCACCCGATGTTTCGTTATATCTATGGTAATAACCTGGTACCAGTTTATCGAAGACTGATTTGTCCCAGACACCTGATGATGTAGTGTGGTTGTAAACAACATCAAGCACAACACGCAAACCAATTTCTTGTAAAGACTGGATCATCGCACGCGTCTCTTTAACTCGCGCTATACCTTCTGGCGATGAAGCGTAAGAACCTTCTGGAGCAATAAAGTGGTGCGGATCATAACCCCAGTTAAAGCTATCAACACCACGCATTGCATTGGCAAGCGCTTGTGCATCATCAGAGCCAGGTAGGTATGACGCCATAAGGTCAACAATTAATGCGTTTTTGTCTTCGGTTTTACATGCATCTGCATTGTCGTCAATGCGGCTACATAAATCACCTAAGGTTGCGGTAATATCAACACGCTGACTGGCATCTTCATCAATGGTGCCAATATCTGTTAGTGGCAGTAAATGAAAATGTGTTAAACCATTATCTGCTAGCTTTTTAAGATGTTGCATTGGTGCGCTATCAAGCTCAGTAAACGCTAGATACTTGCCCCGGTTTGCTTCGCTGACCGTTTCATCACGCACACTAAAATCAAGCACATGACCTTCGTAAATGACCGCTTGCTCAGGGTAATCAACCGTTGGCACCATACGCTCATCCCAACCGGTCGGTTTAGTATCCTCATCATCAAGGTTAACCAGTTGGCTGTATAAACCATTGGTTGAAACGTTCAATGAATAGGGATCTGTGCTCCATAAGCTTTCAATTTTCTTAGTCGTAGGATGATAAACATCAAACATAAAGCGGTAGTAATGACGATCGTGACTGATATCGAGATTGCTTGACCAAATACCCGTTGCGCTATCAAAGGTCATAGCAAGTTGTTCAAGCTCTGTTTTATCAGCATCATAAAGCGCTAATTTCATATTGCTGGCAGTCGGCGCCCATACCGACACATCAATGCCATTATTGGTGTAATGCACACCTAGTTGTGCTTCATTAGCGTCACTTTCGCCACTGGTATATAAATCATCTAGGGCTTTAGCTGTTTGCACATAGGTTGCTTCAATTAGCTTGCCATCAGCATCATAGCCTGCCACAACCAACTGTTGTTTAATAAGCTCTTTTGCTGCAGTTGCATCCCAGCTACCTTGGTATGCATTCCATCCAGCAAGGTGTGGCACTTTAGCGATTTGTTCATCGCTCAAAGATGTCGATGTAAGCTCAACCACTTGACCATTTAACTCACCAGTATCTTCATCGACAGCTAAATCTGCATTGTTTGATGAGTGTAATTTAATGATGCTTGTCAGCTCATTACTTGGCTGGTAAATCACAGTAGATAAATCAATCCAATGCGCTGATGCACCAGAAATACTCACCGGGCGCTCACCTAAGCTAACAATTGGGTATTCAAATACTGATGGTTCACCATGAATAGTAAAGTTCATTCGTTGGAACTTTTCATCGTCCTGCATCAATGGCATTTTTAAATCGACATCACCAAACGCTTTGCCAGATCCTTCGGTACCAATATGCACGATGAAGTTAGCACACTCGTTATAACCTTCTTTTAGTTTTACAATCCAGTACGCACCATAGTTAGGATCAATACCATCGTATTCATGCCCATTGGCCCAATCAGTGGCATCAAACGGCGCTGCGTACGCATCACAGTCATCATTATTCCATGAGTGAAGACGGTAACCTTCATAGGCATCATCACTGGTGCGGTTATAAAATAAGATGGCTTCGTCATCTGCGGGGAAAACCACAGGGTCAGGAAGAGTTGGATCAGCACCAACTACACAGCTCTCATTATTCTCATCAGGTACCGTTGGTGCCGGACAACTAATCGGCGGTGGATCAACACACTCAGTACCCGCTTCATTGGGGACTTGCGGGACACTACAGGTCAATAAAACTTGCCCTGAATCTATATCGTTACTTGCGCCACCACCACATGCAGCTAGCAATACCATGCTGCATGCAATCAGTAAGCGGCTAAAATTAGCTATTATTTTCATGTTTTTATCTCCAGCTTACTGATCAATGGTTATAGGTAAAACCTAGATAAAACTGGCGACCAAAGAATTGCGTGGTCCCTGTTTTACTGGTTGTTCCAAAGTAGCTTTGTGTTGGTTCATCAGTCAGGTTATTCACTTGTAATAACATGCCGAATGAATCTGTGAACTGATACGATGTTTGGAAATCGACAACCGTTTCCGCATCAAAATTCACCACTTGCTCATTGACAGCAACTTGCTCTGAAACAAAGTCATCGCGATAACGCACATTCAAACGTGTTTCAAAGTTTTCATAGCTGTAAAAAAGTGTGCCGTTAAAGACATTGTTTGAAAGGCCAGGCAAATCTTGCGACACAGAATCGCCACCTAAATCAGTAATAGATTGCACTTCGCTCTCGGTATATGAGTAACTAGCGTTAATGCCTAGACCTTCAAACGGTGATGGTAAGAAAGAGAAAACTTGCGTATAGGCAAGCTCAATCCCACGAATATAACCACCTTTGGCATTATTAACCGCAGTAGTGTACACACCATTAGTAGTTTCGATTTGCTCACCGCTGACAGGGTCCACAATGTATTCTGGTACGTTAAAACCATTACCTTTGAAGTCAAAGTTCTCTATGGCTACCGTATCTATGAATGAGTCAATATTCTTATAAAACGCAGCAACAACCAGAGCACCATCTGTGTCTTCAAAGTATTGCTCGTATGAGATATCGTACTGGTCCGCATAGAAAGGTTTTAAGAATGGATTATTGGTACTTGAACCGTTAATTTCGCCGTCATTGTTAACCGATGCACTAGCATCACCTGCTAAACGGTTAATTGGAGCACGCGCCATCACTTTTGCCGCAGCAAAACGAATTTGTGTCGCGTCACTTACTTTAAAATTCAGGTTTAACGATGGTAAGTAATCAGTGTATTTAATACCTAACACGCTAGGCGCATAAAGGTCATTAACAATGCCATTGTCATCGACAATATATTGCGCACCAAGCTGCGGATCGCCACCGACATTTTCAAGTACTGTCGCTGACTGGTCTGTATCAACTCTGCGAATACCAAGGTTACCTGTGACTGGTAGAGTACCAATTTCGGTATCAATATTAAGCATAAGATACGCTGATACCACTTCTTCGTAAACTGATCCGCTTTGTAGCATGGTCCATGAATAGTTAGTAGTATAGCCTTGTGCATTTGGCTCACCATCACCATCTAAATCAACAACACCATCAGCATTACCCCAAGTTTGTACTGGCTGTGGAATACCATCAGGGAACCACGCATTGAGCGCTTTATCTAAATCTATCGCTAAGTATGATGGGAAATAACTAAATTCACCTTGCCAATCAACTACTGTAGTCATATCGCCAGTTAGACGAAGTGGCGGCTGTGTCGAAGAGAATGCGCCATCGTTACCGTATTCAAATACAGAGCGATTATTACTGTACTCACGGTCTGAATAACGAGCGCCAAATTCAATTGAGCTAAACCAATTGTTCTCTAACTCATATTTAAAATCGAGTCGAAATGCTTTTACTTCATCTTCATTTTCATACGGATAAATACCGTATTTACTCACCATAACTCGGTCGATATCGCTAAATGCGTCGGCTTGATTAAAGCCAATATCAGGTAAGTTTAAGCCGTTCAATTGATAGTTAAGTGATACATTGGTATCAAACACAGGGTTTTCAACGGTAGCATCTTCTGCAACCAATGCCCAAAGTAAACCATTTCGGAAGTTACTCTTAGCACGTGATAGCGACACGTCAGCGTTCATGTTTAAACGCTCGGTAATTTGCCAATCTGCATTAATACCGTAGCTATCTACTTCATCGAAGTCTTGGTTATCATCATTAACGATTTCAACGCGAGTAAAGCTATTTGATGTGCGGTTAATCGCACCACCAATAACCGCATTACCATCAAGTACTGGGTTAGCATATACAGCAGATGGGCCACCGAACTTAACCCGGAAACCACGGGCAAATGACTCGCTATCAAAACGAGATAAAAACGCATCACCTTTTAATTTAAAGCTATCGGTTGGCGCCCATTCAATCGAGGTTAAATAGCCATTACGGGTTTCTTCACCGCCTAAATGCTGAAGCTCAAAACCCTCGCTGATGTATTCATTAGCAGGGTTATCTGCAGGGCCATCGGTATCATTTGCTAACCCATCAACATCTTTATTGCCGTTATATGCAAAGCCGATAAACTGAGTCGCCACACTTGGCTGGAATAAACGTGCGTAACCCAATGCGACACCTAATGTATCGTCAAGAAACTTACCTTGGTAAGAGAAGCTAATACGATCGCCGTATTCGGTAGCATCGAATACCTCTGAAGCACGGTCGTTATACATACCCCGCACATTAGCGGTAAATTTGTGTTGCTGGTCATTATCCAATGGGCTGGCTGTTTGTAACTCTACTGTACCCGCTACGCCCCCTTCTATAAGTGATGCTTTGGGTGACTTATACACCGCCGCCGAACTGATTAACTCAGACGGATATTGGTCAAACTCAATACTACGGCTACCACTGGTAGATACTTGCTCACGACCATTTAATGTCGAAAAAACAAATCCACCGGATAAACCGCGGATGTTTATTTCGGCAGCTTGGCCACCGGTACGTACCGCTGAGATCCCCGGTAGCCGTGTTAATGCATCAGCCATCGACACATCAGGTAATGCTCCTAAGTCATCAGCTGATAGTTGCTCAGAGACTGTGTCGCTAAAACGTTTTTGATTTAATGATTGAATTAAGCTGCGACTGAAGCCGCGCACTTCAATTACTTCAAGCTCAGGATCTACTTCCTTTGCCGATGTGCGTTCTTCTTCCGTCGCCGCCATTGCACTATTTGCTGCCACCAAGGCCAGCATAAGCGCACTTAGCTTGAATTTCCCCATTGGATTCCCACCCTGTTGTCGTTGGAGGTGTTGTATTTGTGGTTATTGTTGTTGTCAAAAAACAACCAATAAAGTGTAACCAAAAGGTGAATATTGTGTGATGAATACGTATGCAATAGGAGCTTACTGGGGAGAGCTGCGATCACCTCCCTTTTTATTAGTGGTGTAATCGCAACAAAGAGAGATTTATAGGGTAATAACGACGCGAACTGCTAAGGTAATAAAAATTACCCCTAGCAATTTTTCAAACCATGGATTCGCCTTAGTAAAACCAAAACGCTTTTTTGATATTTCGGTTAACAGTGCAACAAGTAGATACCAGCCTGTATCGAGTACAAACACGGTTAAACACATGATCAACCCGACTTGCAAAGTCAGATTCTCTGGGTCAATAAACTGCGAAAATAGGGCTAGAAAGAATACCGCAAGCTTTGGATTTAAAAAAGCAATGGCAAAACCATCTTGCAAAGCGATGCGAGGACTTGGCTTAGTCTGCTCAACATTCAGTGTTTGCGGGCTAGGTTTAGCTAACAGAATACGAATCCCCAAATAGGCGAGATATGCTGCACCGCCATAGACCAGCACTTGATAAAGCGTTGGTAACTGAGTCATCAGCGCGCCTAAGCCAAGTAACGAGGCACACGCATAAAAACCAACCCCAATACCATGGCTTAACGCCGCTAACATGCCGTTCTTCACACCTCCATGTAGACTGTGCTTTAAAACCACAGCTAAACTTGGCCCCGGAGACATAGCACCCATCACGCAAATTAAAACTAAACTCAACCACTCAGTTAGTGTCATTATTCTTTATTCTCTATTAACAATAAAACTGATGTAATGTTAGTCCATCAGTTGGTATTCAAAGTCATAATAATGAATACCCGATTCAATTCGAATTGCCATTTTACCTGAAATACCTTCAAGCTCTCCAGCACCGGAGTCAGGCACCACTTCTAAAGTTAATCGGTCAGTCCCTTTATCCATAGTGCCAAAATGTTGCAGTACAAAACTACCTTGCTTACCTTCTAAGCTACCAACAACTTGCTCAATTGCTACATAGCCTGCACTGCCTTGAGTTGCAGTCATGGCACTGAGCATTTCGCCTTGGCTTGTTGCCTCTAATGGGCCTGAGAACTGTTTATCAATCGACATGCGTCCTAAATTAACGCCATCTTGGCCTGTGGCATATCCGCCAATTGGGTTTAATTTTACGCTGAATTGACCACTGATCGTTGTAGATTCCATACTAATCCCTTAATAACTGTTGATTTTTAGAGCGTTGATAACCATATCTATACCCTATTCACCAATAAGAATCTAGCATGCCTAACAATAAAGAAAAGGCGGCATTTAGCAGCCTGTTACCAATTTTAGCTTTTATAAAACCCTATAAATGGGTGGTGTTTGCAGCGCTTGGCGCCTTGTTGCTCACCGCTGGTGTGAACTTATCACTTGGGCAAGGCGTTAAATTTGTTATTGATCATGGCTTTATTGCTGGCTCACAAGCTCAGCTCCAACAAGCAGTAATGGCACTGATTGGTTTGATTAGCTTATTAGCGGTAGGTACTTTCTGTCGCTTTTATTTAATGTCGTGGATTGGCGAGCGAGTCAGTAACGATATGCGTAAAGCTGTGTTTGATCGTATTGTTACGTTGCACCCCAGCTACTTTGAAGAAAACCGCAGCGGCGAGCTAATGTCGCGTCTCACCACCGATACCACCTTGTTGCAATCTATCATCGGCTCATCTTTTTCAATGGCACTACGCAGTAGCTTAATGCTCATTGGTGGTCTAGCTATGCTACTTATCACCAACTTAAAGCTAACCCTTGTGGTTGTTGCCTGCGTGCCTGTGGTATTACTACCGATGATGATTTTTGGTCGCAAAGTACGAAAGCTCGCAAGTTACAGCCAAGATGCTATTGCCGATATCAGCACCTATGCAGGTGAGATCATTCAAAATATCAAAGTCGTGCAAAGTTATAGCCATGAAGAGCGTGAAAAAGCGGCATTTAGCGAAGAGACAAACAAAGCGTTTCAAGTAGCGAAGAGCCGCATCAAACAGCGCTCGTTTTTAATTGCTGCGGTTATATTCCTAACCTTTAGTGCCATTAGTGTGATGCTTTGGGTTGGCGGCAGTGACGTATTAGCTGGCACCATGACAGGTGGTGAACTAGGCGCTTTCGTGTTTTACGCAATTATGGTGGCCATGTCTGTAGCAACAGTTGCAGAAGTATATGGGGAACTACAAAGAGCCGCAGGGGCAGCAGCACGATTGTTAGAGCTACTAGCCGTTGAAAGCATGATCCAAAATCCGGATACGAATAACGATGCACAATTTGAAGCAAACAAGCTCACCCACCCTGCTATCCAATTTAATGATGTGTCTTTCCATTACCCTTCAAGGCCTGATAAAGCCGCTTTAAATACACTGAATTTACAGGTAAAGCGGGGGCAAACTGTCGCTATAGTTGGCCCGTCAGGCGCTGGTAAAACCACACTGTTTGAATTACTGCAACGTTTTTACGACCCAAGTTCAGGAAGTATTTCGCTGGCAGGCATTGACATAAAAGCGCTTTCCCTTGATTGCTTACGCCAGCAAATGGGTATGGTGGCACAAAACCCTATTTTATTTAGCTCGGACGTAATGCATAACATACGCTATGGCAACCCAAGCGCCACCGACGAACAAGTATATGCTGCGGCTAAATATGCCCATGCCGATGAGTTTATTAATCAACTACCTGATGGCTATCACAGCTTTTTAGGGGAGCAAGGTGTCAGGCTTTCTGGTGGGCAAAAACAACGCATAGTCCTCGCGCGAGCAATATTAAAAGACCCAGCTATCTTATTGCTTGATGAAGCAACCAGTGCACTCGATGCACAAAGTGAGTTTCATGTACAAGCTGCGTTAAAGCATCTAATGAAAGACAGAACAACACTCATTATTGCCCATCGTTTAGCAACGGTTAAACATGCCGATGTAATTGTTGTAATGGATAAAGGGGAAATAATTGCAACTGGTACACATCAGCAATTGTTTGAGACTAACCCATTGTATAAACAATTGTGCGAATTACAGTTTAATCGAGATTAAAAAAGAGGAATGTCAGGTTTGAAAGGGCATATCAAACCTGACCACAACTTTAGATGTAATACCAATTAGCTTAATTAAGTAGTCTATTTTGAGGCAATAAAACCTCGTTGATAACAAGGCAAAAATTTCGTTATTTAGTTGTTCTAAATCAGAAATTTTTAACGCAGTTAGCGACAGGTTTAATCCCTCAAAATGACTAAGTATTATTGCGGATTGGTATAAAATCTAACCTTGTGTATTTGGTACGATCTGAATTTCTACGCGACGGTTTAAAGCACGACCATTTGCTGAGTCATTGCTCGCTACAGGACGCGTTTCACCATAACCTTTTGTGCTAATGCGCGCAGACATGATCTGATGATTAACTAGGTAATCTTTTACGCTTTGTGCACGCTGCTGAGACAACGTCATATTGTAGCTATCTTTACCTGTGCTATCTGTATGACCTTCAACACTTAAATACGTTTTTTCGTACTTATTCATCACGTTAGCAATCGCGTCTAGCGTGCTGTGGAAACCTGATGAAATATATGACTGATCTGTCGCAAAAGTAATGTTTGATGGCATGACCAGACGGATATTATCGCCTTCACGAACCACTTCAACACCAGAGCCCGCTAGCTCATCGCGAAATGCTTCTTCTTGCTTATCCATATAATCGCCAACGGCTGCACCAGCTAATGCACCAATAGCTGCACCAATGAAGATACGTTTATCGTCGTGATCACCTGTTGCTTTACCTAGAACTGCACCTGTTGCGGCGCCAATCGCAGCGCCTTTACCTGTATTAGTTGTCTCACAACCTGTTAAAAGAACGGCTAAAACGCCCACTGTTAAAACTGATTTTGTAAAAGTCATGTGTCTCTCCATGGCAATTATTCAAATTGAATTGTTAACAATTATGAATGAGTTTCTATGAACAAACGATGAAGAGTGGGTTACTTATCAAGTGTTACAGTAGTAATCGGAGGTAAGTTATATCTTTTGACCAATTCTGTTAAGCGGCCATTGAGGACTAACGTATTGAGGCGCTCTTGAATTTTTTCGGCCAAATCTGAGCGTGCGAATTGTTTACTTAACGCAATGTGACCATATATGACATCTTTATGGCGATACGGCATTTTTACGATTTCTTGTGAAGGTCGCTGCAGAAATACAGAGGCATGATCAGCTGTGCTCTCAACAGCAATCACTAGCTCAACACGATTTTTTAATAGCATTTCAAATGCATTATTTTCACTTAAAGCCTCAACTTTTATAAGTGTTTTATCGTTATCGAAACGAGGAAAGTGTGCTGCACCTCGCATTACAGCAATACGTTTACCGGCTAAATCTTGATAGCTATTTATTTCAAGCTCGCTATCAGTTCTTGCATAAAACACAAAAGAAGACGACAACATCATGTATGGAGGGGTGAGAAACTGCATTTTTTGTTCACGTGCTTTGGTGCGAATGAGTCCGCCCATCACATCTAGTTCATTTTGTTCGAGCATTTTCAGACAACGAGAAAACGGGCAAGCAACATACTCAAGTTTGATTGGTAAAGTACGCCGCACCTCACGCATAATATCAACAATCGCGCCGCTCACTTTACCATCTTCAGTGACCATGCCATAAGGAGGCGCATGATCAACAGCCACCACAACCTTCTCAAAAGAAGTTGCAAGTGCAAAGCTGCTGCATAGCGATAACAATAAACAGGTAATATAGCGTTTCATAGTGATACTCATAACTACGTTCACTCGTTCTCTATATTGTAGACGGCCTTGTGTCATAAAAACCACAAAAATGTCATACAATTTTGTCATAATAGAAACATTCACCCTGGAACGGCAAAAGTAATGTTATTTATCATCTTTAAACAATTCTTTTTATTAGGCTGTATGAGCTTTGGTGGTCCTGCAGCACACCTTGGTTATTTTAAGCGCCACTTTGTTGATAATTTAAAATGGCTTTCAGCAGAACGTTATGCTCAACTAATTAGCCTGAGCCAAGCGTTACCAGGCCCGGGGTCGAGCCAAGTTAGCTTTGCAATGGGGGTTGAAAAAGGTGGGCTACTGGGAGGTCTTTGTGCTTTTGTAGGCTTTACCCTGCCCTCATTTTTAATCATGTTTTTTCTGGCTCTCAGTGCTCACCAATTTGGTGATATTTACTTTGCAGTCATTGCTGGACTTAAACTATTTGCTGTAGTGATCGTTGCCGATGCAACCTACAGCATGGCAATGAGCTTTTGCAAAAGCCACTTACATAAACTCATAGCAGTACTGAGTACTGTTGCGCTGATTGTATTTTCACAGTTATCAAGTCAAATTTTAGTACTTATTGCGGCTGCAGCCATAGGTTGGTTTTATCCTCAGCTTAAACTGCCAGAGAACCAAGAACATAAACCTGTGAAAATTGCTTGGTTACCGCTTGGTTTGTTTACCGCCTTGTTACTGATGAGCTTTTTACCTTTAGGCGAGTGGTTCTCTTTGTTTGCCCCATTTTACCAAACAGGCGCTATGGTCTTTGGCGGCGGCCATGTTGTATTACCCATTTTACAAGCTGGTGTGCCGAGTCTTGAAACCGAGCAGTTTTTATCTGCTTATGCCAGTGCTCAGGCCATTCCAGGACCAATGTTTACCATAGCAACATACCTAGGCGCACAAGTGTCTCCAAATACGCCACTTATAGGTGCAATTGTCGCGACCATCATGATTTTCTTGCCGGGATTTTTATTGATGTTAGCTTTTATGAAAAGCTGGCTACAACTGGCTGATAAGCCTCGCTTTGCAGGCAGTATTTCAGCATTAAATGCCGCCGTGGTAGGCTTTTTAGCTGCCGCCCTTTATTCACCTATTTGGCAATCGGCCGTGCAAAATCTGTGGCAAGTAGCTTTAGTTATTGCGGCATTTACTTGGCTAAGAATAGCAAAGCCACCAATTTGGTGGCTATTGTTAGGATTTATTGCTATCAGCGTACTGATTAGTCAGTTTTAAGCTTTTTCACGCACAGTGTTAGCAACCTTGATACTTGGTTTTAGCCCTGTTTGGGATTCGCTTGTACTTAACTGCCCAGTAACACTTTGATAAGGTCTAAGTCCAAATATAGGCAACACAGCAAGTAGATGATCCATAATCTCTGCTTGCAAGTGCTCATACGAAATCCAGCGCTTATCTTCACTAAAGCAGTAAAACTCAATGGGTAAACCATGATTCATCGGTTGTAACTCACGCACCATTAAGGTTAAATCACGATTAATTTTTTCGTGCTGTTTTAAGTAACCTTCAGCATAACGACGGAATAAACCAAGGTTTGTCACCGGATCAGGCAAGCTTGAAACACGAATATAATCGTTAAGTGGGATAGCAGCATCAATTTGTTCACGAAACGCATCATCGACTAAACGTATACTATTCATATCAATATTTAAAGCACGCTTGATACGACGACCACCTGACTCTTGCATACCTCGCCAGTTTTTAAATGATCCAGCAACCAGCATATAAGTTGGGATAGTTGTAATGGTGTTATCCCAGTTTCGTACTTTTACGGTATTTAAGCCAAGGTCGATAACCTCACCGTCTGCGCCATAGCTATCCACTTGGATCCAATCACCATAGGTCACTAAACGATTAGCTGCAATTTGTATACTGGCTACAAAACCCAAAATAGTATCTTTGAACACCAGTAAGGTGACCGCAGCTATCGCACCAAAACCTGAGAGAATATATGTCGGTGACTTCTCTAGTAAAATGCTCACAATAAGGATGGCACAAACCATAAAAGTGATAAGTTTTACTACCTGTATCAAACCCTGAATCGGAATATCACGAGCAAAGTCAAGTTGGTTATAAATACCACCTGCAATACTCACCACACTACTTAAAATGAAACCACCATAAATGATCAGGGCAACTTGCCCCACGGTTTTAAGGACCAACGAGGCAACATCATGGACAGGATATACGTAATCAAAAGTTGCCAAATAAAGAACGCAACACAATGCTCCAGCAAAGCGACGATTGAGCTTATTGAGCATAGGTGTCAGCGCGCCAATGCGCTCTGGTGAAAGACGAGTAACAACCTTTTGGATGCCCGGCAGTAGCAGGCGGCGGGTAAACGTATAGATTATTAGTAATGAGCCAACGCCGATAGCTGTCGCCGTTAATGCGCTTAACAGCGTCGCGTCTGGCATTGATTCAAACCAAGGCATCACCAATTCTTGCAGGTGAGTTTGCTTCATGGCGCTTCAACCTCTTTATTGATGTTGGCAAGGTACTCAGCTTGCTGGGCTTGATGATAAGTTAGTAGCTGAGCGTCTTTTTGCAACCATAACTCATTAATATGTTGTTGAAAAGCTGTTCTAAAAGCTCTGTCATGCTGATAATCACCAATCATATCTGCGCTAATTGCTTGCACATGCATCTCAACTTTTATGACATTAAGACGACCACGCATCAGATTTCGGCAAATATGCTCGCCTTCCCCCTGGTAAATAATCGAGGTATTTAATAATGCATCAAACTGCTCACCTAATACCTCAAGGGCAAATGCAGTACCACCCGCTTTTGGCTTTAAGAGATAAGTAAACGGGCTATTCTGTTTACTGTGTTTTTGACAAGTAAAGCGAGTGCCTTCAACAAAGTTAATTATAGTCGTTGGGTGATTACGAAAATCGCGGCAACTGCGTTTGGTACGCTCTACATCAAGTCCTTTCAGCTTGGGATTTTTTGCCAGCTGCGCTTTGCTAACGCGCTTCATAAAAGGCATACCCATAGCCCAAGCGCCGGTGCCAATGAACGGCACATACTTCAGCTCGTCTTTTAAGAAGAATTTTGGCGCAGGTAACACATCAATCGCACTTAACACAACAATGTCGAGCCAACTCATATGATTAGAAATAAGTAAGTACCAACCATCTTTACTGATATTGCCTTTAATATCGATATCAATCGTTGGGCAACCTAACCACAAAGCGAAACGGTTACCTTTGCACCAACCACGATAAGCTACATGGAGAATATCGCTAACCACTTTAAACGGTAGTAATAATTTAAGCACACCGAACAGCAGCACTAGCGTGCCCCAAATAATCACATTAGCAAACAAAACAATGCTGACTAGGATGCCTGTTAACCAATTTGGTAAAAATTTCTTTAACATATATGTGCTCTCGACTACGTTAGCAATACTACTGCGTTTTTGCTTCTAACTCGGCTAGCTGCTGATTTTTTTCATCCCAAATGCGATTTAACTCAGCTTGAAAGTTAACTCTAAAGTCAGCATCACCGGTGTAATCACCGATTAAATTAGGGCTCACTTCCATCACTTCTACTCGCAAATCAACTTGCGTAACACGACCACTGGCAAAATCAACAAAGCTCGGAATACCATCAGGATAATGAATGGTTACATTGACCACTTTTGAAATTTGTTCACCCATAGCTTGCATAACAAACGCAACCCCGCCCGCTTTTGGCTTTAACAAGTGTTCAAAAGGGCTGTTTTGGCGTGAATGTTTTTCGGCAGTAAAACGTGTACCTTCAACAAAGTTAACGATACTTACCGGCATTTCTTTGAACTTTTCGCAAGCTTTGCGCGTTGTTTCTAAGTCCTTGCCACGTAATTTAGGGTTTTTCTTTAATTGTGATTTGCTAGTGCGAGTCATAAAGGGAAAATCTAATGCCCACCACGCAAGACCTAAGAAAGGCACGTAAATTAGTTCTTTTTTTAAGAAAAAGTTTAAAAAAGGAATGCGGCGATTAAACACGCGTTGCATTACAACAATATCTACCCAGCTTTGATGATTAGCGATCACCAAGTACCAATCTTTTGCTTTGAGCTGCTCAAGTCCGGTTACGTTTAGCTTATAAGAAGCAAATAAGTTTTGGTTAATACTGTTACAACTGACCCACATAGTGGCGCATTGCTTAGCAACCCAACTCATTAATTTTTGCAGAGGTTTAATTGGGATCAGTTTAATCACGCCACAAATAAAGATGGGCACGAACCAAAAAAGTGTATTGAGGGTGTAGAATAAAAAACTGAACACACAACGGATCATGGACATTACTACTTATTCCTTTAATGCTTAATCTTCAAAATACGTGTAGCCAGAAAGGCCAGCATTTAGTTCTGACAAATATTGTGCCTTAGATTGCTCATCAATTGCCAGTGACTTAACCCGTTTTGCAAAGTTTTCAGCAAGAATGTCACTATCATAATCAACAAACTTTAATACGTCCTTAACGCTGTCACCTTTAATCGCGTTAGTCAGCTGATAACCGGCTTCAGTAAGCTCAACATGCACTGAATCTGTGTCGCCGAATAGGTTATGTAAATCACCTAAAATTTCTTGATACGCGCCCACTAAGAACATCGCAATGTGATATTGCTGGCCTTGCTTGTACTCAGGTATAGGTAAGCTGCTCTCAATGCCGGTACCTTCAACATAGTTACGAATTTGTCCATCAGAGTCACAGGTAATGTCTTGAATAATAGCGCGTTGCGTTAACGGCTGATGTAGGTTTTCAACAGGCATCACAGGGAATAATTGCTGAATACCCCAAACATCAGGCAGTGATTGGAATAATGAGAAATTAACGAATAGCTTGTCGGCCAGTTTTTCGTTTAAATCGTCTAACACTTCACGGTGGGCACGGGCATTTTCGCTGAGGGATGCTCGAACGCGGTGTAAAATGGTGAAATACAGCTGCTCAAGCTTCGCCCATTCAAGCATAGTGAGTAAGCCATGCACATACTGATCATGAGCTTCACTAAATAGATGCATTGCATCATGATAAATTTCCAGCGCCATACGCGGTGTTAAACGCTTTAAACACTGCCACATTTCATCTAGTACCAATACGCTACCGGCCTCAGGCGCTGTTGGGTTTTCATGATTTGGCGCACGCTCAACATCGATAACATCAGTAATTAATACCGCATGATGCGCTGTTAACGCACGACCTGATTCGGTAATAATGGCTGGGTGTTTAAGGTCATGTTGTTGGCACACTTCAGCAAACGCATTCACTACATTACGTGCATATTCATCAACACTGTAGTTCATTGAACACGAACTACGTGAACCAGACCCTTCATAATCAACACCTAAACCGCCACCTACATCAACTGTATTAAGTGGCACGCCTAACTGAGTTAACTCAGCAAAATGGCGAGCACATTCACGCAGTGCCCGATGAATATCACGGATATTGGCAATCTGAGAGCCAATATGGAAATGCACTAGTTGCATTAAATGAAGTTTATTACGCGACTTAAGTAGCTCAACCGCAGAAAGTACTTGGCCTGCAGTTAAACCAAACTTGCCTTTTTCACCACCGGTATTTTGCCATTTACCTTTACCTACCGAGTTTAAGCGAATACGGATACCGATTGATGGCTCAATTCCTAAGTCATCAATTTCAGCTAACAAGGTAGTCAGTTCAGAGAGTTTTTCAACAACAATGTGAACCTTGTGCCCCATGCCTTGACCAATACAGGCCAAGCGCAAAAATTCACTGTCTTTGTAGCCATTACATACAATGGTAATTGGCTCTTTCGCTACACCTAAAATCGCCATAAGCTCAGGCTTTGAGCCGGCCTCAAGGCCCACTAAACCACTTGGATGAGCGAGTAGTTTACTCACAACAGAGCGCTGTTGATTAACCTTAATTGGATAAACACAAGTATAACTACCTTGATATTCACGGGCGTTACACGCTTTGGTAAAAGCACTCGTCAGAGTATCAACACGATTTTGTAGAATGTCAGTAAAGCGCACTAGTACAGGTAAAGTAAGACCTTGCTTTTTGAATTGCTCGGTCAGTTCAGATAAAGACACCGCAGCTTTAGTTTGATCACCATCAGGGTAAGCCACCAGCTCACCTTGCGCGTTAATGTCAAAGTAACCGTCACTCCAGTGAGCAACATTGTATGTATCGCGTGCTTTGTCTAAACCCCAAGTCATGGCAATATCTTCTGTAATTTCATTAAATATAAACGCACATTTTAATACGCTAGGGCTGACCACGCTAACAAAAATTGCGCTATATGCCAAAGTGATAAAAAATATTCGCTATACTGATTAAAATTTGATTGAGCAATTGGTCAAGCACTGGCAAAATTGCCCCCCTTTTTTACCATTAACCAAAAGTGTATGAGCAAGATGGCTAATTTAGATCAAAACAACTGGTTCACTGAAATTAGTGACCGTGATGGTAGTGCCTTTTCACTACGCATTACTAAAAAGCTTGATGAACAACAGTCGCCATTTCAAAAAGTAGAAATGTACGAAACAACTGACTTCGGTAATCTGATGATTATTGACGGTTGTACTATGGTAAGTAGCCGTGAAAACTTTTTTTATCACGAGATGATCAGCCATCCGGCATTGCTTGCACACCCAAATCCAAAAAATGTTGTGATCATTGGTGGTGGTGACTGCGGTACATTGCGCGAAGTATTAAAGCACCCAGGTGTTGAAAGCGTAACACAAATTGATATCGATGAAGTCGTGACACAAATGTCACTTAAATACTTCCCTGAGCTGTGTGAATCAAATCAAGATCCTCGCGCTACAGTGATGTTTGACGACGGCATCAAGTACATGCGTGAAGCAGCCCCTGAATCAATCGATGTAGTGATTGTCGATGGTACAGATCCTGTTGGTCCAGGCGAAGGTTTATTCAACCATGCTTTCTATACGAGCTGTTTAACTGCACTTCGCCCTGGCGGTATCTTAATTCAGCAAAGTGAATCACCACTTATGCATATGCCACTATTAGTAGAAATGCGCGATGCGATGACAGAAGTGGGCTTTGTTGATCTACAAACTCTGCCTTTCCCACAGCCAATTTACCCAAGTGGCTTATGGTCAGTGACCCTTGCTCGTAAATCTGAATCGTTTGCAGGTTTTCGTGAAGATGATGCAAATACACTCGCGCAAAGCACAGAATACTATAATGCAGGTATTCACCACGGCGCATTAGCAACACCAAATTATATGAAACGTGCTTTTGAGAAAAAGTAAGCGTTTTAGTTAGATGTAAAAAGGGCTCATTGAGCCCTTTTTTGTTGGCTTATGATTAGACTTTAAATCGATTTACTAAATGATTGAGCTCATCAGTGAGTTGGTTCATACGATTAGCTACTTCTTGTGTTGAACTAGCTAAGCCGCCCCCTTGTTGGGTTTGATCGTTTAAGTCTGATAAATTTTGGCTAATTTCATCTGCCACAGCAGTTTGCTCTTCCGTCGCTTGCGCTGTCTGCATTGCCATATCATTTACCTTAACTGATGACTCTTGCATTGAGTTAAGCACATCATTGGTTTGTGTAAATGACTCAACCGCTTCATCGGCATAGCGCTTACCACTGTTAATAGCTTGCAGTGACTGCTCAACGCTTGTAGCAAACTGTTCAACCATAGTTTGAATGTCATTAGTACTTTCTTGTGTGCGAGTTGCTAGGGTACGAACCTCATCAGCAACGACCGCAAAACCGCGACCTTGCTCACCGGCGCGCGCGGCTTCAATTGCAGCATTCAGAGCAAGCAAATTTGTTTGTTCAGCTATTGCCCGAATTACTTCAAGCACTTTGGCGATGTTGTCTGAGCTTTGCTGCAATTCTGTTGAACGCTGGCTGGCATGCTCCATGTTGTCTGACAGCGCAATAATTTTACGGCTTGAATTATCAACCGCAGCTAAGCCTTGTTTAGCTAGCTGTTGTGAATTATCGGCTTCATGAGATGAGTTTTGCGCCACATTGGCCACTTCGCGACTTGCTACACTCATTTCGTGTACAGCACTGACTATCGACTCAGACGCTTGGCTGAGCTTTTGATTTACTTGGTGGTTTTGATTAGCAAAGTTGTCTAAATCATTACCAAGATTATGTAGCTCTTTCGCTTGTTCTAAAATATCTTTGATTAACTGTTGTAAGTTATCTAAAAAGCGGTTGAATGCAGTAGCCAACTCAGCAAATTCATCTTGCGTTTTAACATTAATACGACCTGTTAAATCTCCATCTCCAGAGGCAATTTCGTTAATTCGTTCTGTGACAAAGTTAATTTGTTTTGTAAGCTGGCGTGGCACAAAATAACTAAACCAACCAGCAACTGCCAGAACAACTGCAATCATCAGCATAAGCATCACTTTAAAGCCCATTACTTTATCCATCAGCTTTTCTGTTTCTGCTTGAGAGGTTTTATCTGCCGCTTCACCGGCTTTATCTAAAATATCACGTAGTGCCGAAAAGGATTGCTCTGCAGCTTGTCTTTGCGAAGCATCAGCAGGGTTATTTATGTAACTTGTTGATGCTGTGTACCATGCATCAAATGCGCTATCAAAGTTACGGAATTGACTCGTAATCTCAGAGTATGGCGACATATAAGATAGATATTGCTTAAATCGTTCTTTAACTTGCTCGGCATTTTCTTGGTGATCTGTTAGTTGCTCTTTATCACCTTTCATTTGAGTAACAAGATGCAACTCTGCCACTTTAGCTTGGTACAGGTCTCGGTCAGCATTAACAACCACAGAAACCGCATTTAAGAAACGTTCTGACTGTGCATCAATCGCTTCTTTTTGAAGGTTAATTAGATAGGTATAGCCGGCAATTAAAATGACGACAGCAATGCCAAGTAGCACAATTGGTAAAGAGCTTTTGACGCGAATGCTTTGTAACTTCATACATTATCCCAATTCAAATTCTAATCAGCACGTTCATTAGAATGTTAGTAGAAAAACTAAAAAAGTGTATGAAATTAAAAAAACCAACTCGCTGAAAATTGCAATTGCTGCTGCGAGTTATGCTCATTAAATCCCATACCGGGTCTATTTTGAGCGTCACTGCTCAGCACTGAATATTCAGCACCTACTTGCCACTGAGTTGACAGTTGATAACGCCAACTTGCGGTTAAAGCTTCTCCACGACTTTGGTTAGGATCAAATTGCCAATCATCATGATCGCTAACCTTGAAATAATCATACCTAATTGTGAGACGATGCTGGTCTAACTTGTGGCTTAATAAAACAAAATGACTATAAAAATCATTATCTACCCCACGGTGAGGGCCCATTGAAGTTTTACCATCTAACAATTGCGCAATAATGCGTGTTTGCTTATTAACTTTATATAGCCAAGCAACGCTTAAAAAGCGAGTATCCCATGCGTATTGACCAGTATCGGTATTCAAAGCACCTGGATCGCCATTGTTATCATAATAATAAACACGTAATTGCGATCGCTTCTGATAATCCCAATGCGCGCCAACGTAATAACCAAAGCGGCCATCAACTTCTTCGAAAGGCTCAACATGCTCAGCTTGCTTACTTAACTGATACCAATTAAATGAATTAGGGGTTGCAAAATCAATACGTTCATTAAAGGTAGTTTGCCTATCATGCATAGCAAAGCCCCGCCATGACAATAAAGTACCGGCGGGATCATTGCCTTTAAACACCGAGGCAACCCCTTCAAAGCTGTGGTTACTTCTAAACTGTCGACCTGGGCGCTTAATGCTTGCCTCTAAACCAAAAGCACGTACCTCTTCACCAATCCATGTATTAATCGCAGAATTAGTATAGTTATAAGGTGACATCCAGCCACTTTGTGGATTCTCTAGTGACATTTTTGGATAAAAGCCACCAGCTTTAACAGCCCATTTGTAGCGACTTGCAGTGAGAGGCTGATATTGTAAATAAGCCTGAGTAAAGCCTACTGTCAGTTCAGGATCTGGATGAGCGTTAAGCACAGTATGCGCAGACCAATCGCTATTTAATTCAAAACGACTACTTAGCATAGCTTGTGATATTACGACACCATCATGCTCTTGGTCATAACGGTATAAGCCGATTCCCTTACGCTGATAGCTCGACAGTTGGTCGCCACGCACAGCCGTTACGGTTAGCTGCCCATCATGCTCGGCAAAGGCCTGTATAGGTAACCCCACAACACTAAATAATGCCAAGGCGTGCCATTTATTAATAATCATCAAATTCGTCGCTGCTTAGTTCTAATTTTGGTAATAAAGTTTGTTTTAACTGATAACTTAATTGCTTAGCCGTGTTTTTGATCTCGATGGTTTCTGGTGTGCTGATATCATTAAATCGGTCATGCCAAACAGCCAAAGTAAACTTACCTTTAGGTAAGCTTAGTTCAACCATACCTTGCTCATCGGTTTGCCCATAAATACCGCCATCAACGACTACAATATAACCCAGCATCCAGTCATGAATGTTACAGCCAAGCTCGACAACGCCTGTTTGTGCAAAGTTAATCGGTTTTTCTGGTTTATCGTGGTAAAGCTTTAACTCAAATTGCTTTGTTTTAGAAAATGAATAAACGTGGTGCATAATTGAATCAAGGTTAGGAAACTCAACATTAGCCCCTTGTGGCACTGCCAGCACATGAGGCACAAAGGCACGTTTTTTTTGACTCATAGTGTAATGACTATCAAGAGCTGTAACTTGTTTTGAACCTTTAAGCCAAACCACGGCATTTTTGAGAGGTTGATTCTGCTTATCAACTATCTGTATTTGCTGTGCCAATAAACATTGACTAAACAATAGTAGTAGCAACAGGGTTATTCTTGTCATTTTTGCTAAACCTTTTTAGGTGCTGGACTTGGTATCGCAACGTTCACTTTGTTGAATACGTATGCAGATCTCTCGTATTAACCGGCAAGTCACTTTATGCTTTAAGGATGTATGTGAATACGTGACAACAATCCATAACCATAAGCCGCCAAGGAACAACAATGCGATTAACTGCCTTAATGTTAGCAGCCTTTTCAGGTACTTGCCTAGCACAAACCACAACCGTCAGTTCACCTGATGGGCAGATCAAAGTAACTATCTCAGATGAGCAACACACACCTAGCTACGAAATCAGCTTTGCAGGTAAACAAGTCATTGCTAACTCTTCGTTAGGCCTTGTTTTTAAACAACAACCAGCAATGAGCGAAGGTTACAAAATTAGCAGCCAAACCACTGATTCGGTAAAAAGCAGCTGGGAGCAACCTTGGGGTGAACGCCAAACGGTAGTTGATAACCATAACGAAGTCGCTGTTACCTTTAAAAAGCCACAACCACAAGGTGGCACGTTTACAGTACGTTTTCGCGCTTTTAATGATGGTGTAGGTTTTCGATACGAATTACCAAAACAAGCTGGCTATGATGATGTAGAAATCACTAAAGAGCTTACAGAGTTTGCTATTACAGATTCATCAGATGCAACAGCTTGGTGGATCCCCGCCCGAGGTTGGAACCGTTATGAGTATGTTTATAACACTACCCCACTTCATAAAGCCGCACTTGTGCACACACCATTTACTTTAAAAAATAAAGATGGTGTGCATATCAGTATTCACGAAGCTGCCCTTGTTGATTATGCAGGCATGGTTTTAAATCAACGTCGTGATGGTACTTTCCAAGCAGATTTAACACCTTGGTCAGACGGTGTAGCAGTTAAAAAGCACGGCGCATTCAATACACCTTGGCGTACAATTCAAATTGGTGATGAAGCCGTTGATTTAATCAATTCTGATATCATCTTAAACCTAAACGAGCCGAATAAACTCGGTGATGTATCTTGGGTTAAACCGGGTAAATACGTAGGTATTTGGTGGGGTATGCACATCAATGAAAATACTTGGGGTAGCGGTAAAATTCATGGTGCAACCACTGCAAACACTAAATATTATATGGATTTCGCTGCTAAATATGGCTTTGATGGCGTGCTAGTCGAAGGCTGGAATATTGGCTGGGATGGCGACTGGTTTTATAACGGTGATGTATTTAGCTTTACTCAACCTTATGACGACTTTGATATTGAAGAGCTAACACGTTACGGCAAAGAAAAAGGCGTGCAATTAATTGGTCACCACGAAACTTCAGGTAACGTGACTAACTACCGTAACCAAATGGAAGCTGCATTTGCGTTATATGAAAAATCAAATGTAAGCCAAGTTAAAACAGGTTATGTAGCTGACGGTGGTAACATCAAGCGTATCGATGAAAACGGCATTGTGCGTAAAGAATGGCACGATGGTCAGTTCATGGTAAACGAGTACCTATACAACGTGAAACTTGCTGCTAAGCATAAGATTAGTATCAATACGCATGAGCCAGTAAAAGATACTGGCCTACGTCGTACATACCCGAACTGGATTGCTCGTGAAGGTGCTCGTGGCCAAGAGTTTAACGCATGGGGTACACCGCCGAACCCACCTGAGCACATTCCAATGCTTGCTTTCACCCGTATGCTTGCCGGCCCAATGGACTTCACACCAGGTATTTTTGATATGGGCTTTAACGGTCTAGGTGCCGATACCAATCGCCCACAAACAACTCTAGCGAAGCAATTAGCGCTATATGTTGTAATGTACAGCCCAATTCAAATGGCCGCTGATTTACCACGTAATTACTTGGCCAAGCCAGATGCATTTCAGTTTATTCAGGACGTACCAACTGATTGGCAACAAAGTATTGCACTACAAGGCGAAGTTGGCGATTACGTTGTATTTGCACGTAAAGAGCGCAAGCGTGAGCAATACTCAGGTAACGACTGGTATCTAGGCGCTGTCACAGACGAAAAAGCCCGCACTTTAGAAGTGAAATTAGACTTCTTAGATAAAGGCAAAAAGTTTGAAGCGCAAATCTACCGTGACGGTGATAAAGCACAGTGGGTTAATAACCCTTACGACTTAAAAGTAGAAAAACGCATTGTTACTGCTGATGATAAGTTGACGTTAAAGCTTGCTACCAGTGGCGGCACAGCGATTCGATTTAAAGCGATGTAAGTTGCTAAAAATTATGAAAAGCGCGGCATTTGATGTCGCGCTTTTTTATTGGCATAAAAAAGCAGCCCTGTCAGGCTGCTTAAAACTTATCATTTAGGGCTTAAAGCTAGCAACTTACTCTGCTAGTAATTGATCAAATAAATCAAAAACTTTATCGAGCTCTTCTATAGTGTTGTAGTGCATACAACCAATGCGAACTACGCCGCCGGTTTCTAATACCCCTAGCTGCTTACATAAGCCTTGGGCATAGAAGTTACCATCCCACACACAAATGTGCTGCTTACCTAAAAACTCAGAAACAATACGTGGCTCAATGCCTGCAAAAGTTAGTGCAAAAGTCGGTGTACGCTCAGATAAACGATCTAAAGCATCAATACCGAACAACTTGATACGCGGATAATCAGCCAAACGCGTTAAGAAATGCTTACTTAATGCCATTTCGTGTTGTTTAGTGATAGCAAATGCAGCAGCTAATTTATCTCGGCGTGAGTGACTATCATCAAGCTCACTAATTGCAGCAATGTAGTCCACAGCAGCAATTAAGCCAGCCAATGCTTCAAAGCTTTGTGTTCCAGTTTCCCAGCGACCTGGCGCAACATCTTTTGCAGGCTCAACTTTATATGGCGTGAAACCTTCTAGGTGCTCACGTTTACCATATACAATACCAAGGTGAGGGCCAAAGAACTTGTATGCAGAGCAGGCTAAGAAGTCACAATCAAGCGCTTGTACATCAACCAGCTCATGAGGTGCATAATGAACGGCATCAACATATACTAGCGCACCAACAGCATGTGCAAGTTCAACGATACGTTTAATATCATTAATTGAGCCAGTAGTGTTCGATGCATATGTCACTGCAACAAGCTTTGTTTTGTTAGATAAAAGGCTTTCCAAGTGTGCCATATCTAAGCTGCAATCAGCTTCGTTGATAAGGGTAGTTTTTACAGTAGCACCTTTATCTTCAGCAGCTTGCTGCCAAGATGATACATTTGAGAAGTGATCAGCATTGGTGACGATAATTTCATCACCTGCAGTCCAATCACGCGAGATTGCACGGCTAAAGCTAAACGTTAAGCTTGTCATGTTTGCACCAAACACGATTTGCTCTTTAGATGGCGCATTTAATAAGTCGGCTGCAGCTTGGCGAGCGTTTGCCATTAACTCTACTGTTTTGTCACTTGAGAAAAATGCACCGCCTAAGTTTGAGTTGTAGTAACCCAAATAAGCAGTCATGGCACTTAAAACTGACTGTGGCACTTGAGAGCCACCCGGGCCATCAAGGAAAATCGGTGACTGACCGGCAACTTGTTGCATAAGCGCAGGGAATTGGCGACGTAATTGCGTTAAGTTCATGATATACCCTTACGCAGTTAGTACGAAGCAATCAAGGTAACCTTCTTTGCTTGCGTCTAATTTATTCATTGGGGTTGCGTTATGCCATACTTCACGGTCATTAATAAGCGCAAACATGCCGTCCTTAATTTCCATTTTGAAACATGGCTCAGCTTGTTGGTGCTCATAAACAAGTAGCTCACCACCTTCTAGGTTTTCATGTGATACACCACATACACAAACGTGATCAAAACCATCTTGGTGAACACCTTCAGGCGCAGCAGGTGTGTCGCTGTCGATAGCAAGCATTCTAAATTGGTGAATTTCAATATTGCGGTCATCGCTAATACCTGTCATATCACGAAACTGATTAACGATTTGCTTCATGCCATCAGTCGCTAATAAGCTATCTTCTAGGTTTTCATAAGTACGCTCAACATTACCTTGAAAGGTATTAATTGAGTCATCTTGCACGAATGCTTTTGTTGGTTGTAATTTTAATTCTCCATCAACAACTTTAATTACTGAATAACGACGCTTACGAAACTCACCATCTGCGTATGGATTCGCAGGTAGGTTAGCAAAAGAAGGTTTTACTGCGTCAATATGCGCTTGGCTTACAAAACGAAGTTGTAGAAGGTTCTGGTTGTTTAATGTAGTCATTTAGATCTCGCCTTAATACGTTGAGAATATTGGCGAGGATTTTAATGCAATTGATAGGAAATTTTTGCGTTATTATGTAAACAGCAATGATTGTTTATGTAGTTTTAAGAT
>NZ_JAKEVN010000190.1:0-3964 GCF_022398505.1 Pseudoalteromonas sp. Isolate3
CCTTTGCTCGCGCTATCTTTACGACTTGTCTATACATTTAAAAAGGTAAAAAACCACACATTTTTTTGCACCAAAGCTGTGCAGGTCATTTAGTAATAAGAGCCTTTATATTAGGCCCTATATCACCCAATTTGTGCAAATCAAGCATTTAAACTGCTCAGCCTTTAACCACTTACCCCATACTGGTGCAAAGACATAATCCTAGGTGCATATTTTATTCTCAATTAATTAAAAAACCTGTGTGACTTAGGTAATTATTTCTGTTAAAACAAACATTCGCAGTTATATAAATTCTGTTAACTGCGCACATAATTGGAATGAGGAGTCACTATGTGTTCAATATTTGGGGTATTAGATATTAAATCTGATCCCACTCAATTGCGAAGCCAAGCAATTGAGATGTCAAAACTATTAAGACACCGCGGACCAGATTGGTCTGGCGTATATTCATCTGATAAAGCTATTTTAGTGCATGAACGTCTTGCTATTGTTGGCGTTTCGAGTGGTGCACAACCATTGTACAACCCAGAGCGTACAAATATTCTTGCTGTTAATGGTGAAATTTATAACCACAAAGAATTAGCCGCAAGCTTAGAAACTGATTTTACTTTTCAAACTCAGTCAGACTGTGAAGTTATTTTGGCTTTATATAAGCAAAAAGGCCCTGAGTTTTTAGACGATTTAAATGGTATTTTTGCCTTTTGCTTATACGATGAAGAGCAAGATGCCTACTTAATTGGTCGTGACCATCTCGGTATTATTCCACTTTATACAGGTCATGATGAACATGGTAACTTTTATGTTGCTTCAGAACTGAAAGCACTTTCGCCAATTTGTAAACATATTGAAGAATTCCCTCCGGGTCATTTCTTATGGAGCAAAGATGGGCAACTTCGTAAATACTACAGTCGTGATTGGCAAAGCTATGATGCTGTAAAAGACAACGAAGCAAAAACAAGCGATGTAAAAGAAGGTTTAGAGGCTGCTGTTAAACGTCAATTAATGTGTGACGTTCCATATGGCGTTCTATTATCAGGTGGTTTAGATTCATCTGTTATCTCGGCTATTACGCAACGTTTTGCTGCAAAACGTATCGAAGACAATGACGAGTCTGATGCTTGGTGGCCAAAACTACATTCATTCTCTGTGGGTCTTGAAGGTTCGCCTGATTTAGCAGCTGCACAAAAAGTAGCTGATATGATTGGTACGATTCACCACCCTATTCACTTTACAATTCAAGAAGGTATTGATGCACTACGTGAAGTGATTTATCACATCGAAACGTATGATGTGACAACCATTCGTGCCTCAACACCAATGTATTTAATGGCGCGCCAAATTAAAGCTATGGGTATTAAAATGGTGTTGTCTGGTGAAGGTGCCGATGAGCTTTTTGGGGGTTACCTTTACTTCCACAAAGCGCCAAACGCGCAAGAGTTCCATGAAGAGCTTAATCGTAAGGTATCAAAACTAAACATGTTTGATTGCTTACGTGCTAATAAGTCGATGGCAGCATGGGGCGTTGAAGCGCGTGTTCCATTCTTAGATAAAGAGTTTGTTGATGTAGCAATGCGCATCAACCCAGAAGCGAAAATGTGTAAAGACGGTAAAATTGAAAAACACATCATTCGTGAAGCGTTTGACGGCTATTTACCAGACGAAGTGCTTTGGCGCCAAAAAGAACAATTCTCTGATGGTGTTGGTTATAACTGGATTGATACTTTAAAAGAGTATGTAAACGATCAAGTTAGTGATCAAGACCTAGCTAATGCAAAATACAAATACCCGATTAATACCCCAGATTCAAAAGAGGCGTATTTCTATCGTAGTATTTTTGAAGAGCACTTCCCAGGTGATGCAGCTGCGAAATGTGTTCCGCATGGCAAATCAGTTGCTTGTTCAACTCCTGAAGCGCTTGCATGGGATGCATCATTCCAAAATAATGCTGATCCTTCGGGTCGTGCTGCGGGCGTTCATAACGACGCGTACAAGAAGTAGTAAATTTGTGCTGCAAACACTATGTTTGCAGCACTTTCATCTCAACTAAAATAATTTGCTTTGAAATAATACTGTCATCAAATTATTCCTCACCCGCAGCAATTTGTTCACAATTCCAACAAAAAAAGAAAAAAACTGCATTTATTCGGCTGTTTAGGGACAAAACCATTTACATTTTTTTTCGAGCTCCTACACTAAAGATTAGACTTTGGTACAAATTTAGTTCGTCTACAAACTATTTTTTAATTTCCTACGTAAAAAGAGGATTAGTTGAACTTGTGCCATCCGGCCGTTTAGCTTTCTGCTAGATATAACTACAACAAGAGGTATTCATGAGCGAACATCATGATAAGTACAGTATCGACAATACCGACTATACCGTCGGTCAGGACAATGTACAAAAATGGGGTTTTGATGTGCATAACCCTGTATTTGGCATCAGCGCTGGTTTAATTGCCCTATTCTTAGTGGCAACATTAGTTTCAGATGCTGAAACAGCAAAAACTACCCTCAATGGTATTAAAAACGACATTATTAATAATTTTGATGGCTTTTTTATGTGGTCAGCAAACTTATTCGTATTGTTTTGCTTAGCATTAATTGTTTCACCATACGGTAATATCCGCCTTGGTGGTAAAGAAGCACGCCCAACTCACTCTCGTATTTCTTGGTTAGCAATGCTATTTGCTGCAGGTATGGGTATTGGGTTAATGTTTTGGGGCGTAGCAGAGCCAGTCGCGTACTTTACAGGCTGGTATGAAACACCACTAGGCGTTGAAGCAAACACACCAGAAGCCGCTAAATTGGCAATGGGCGCAACTATGTTCCATTGGGGTCTGCATCCTTGGGCAATTTACGCTGTTGTTTCTCTTTCGTTGGCATTCTTTTGCTACAACAAAGGGCTACCTTTATCTATTCGCTCTATTTTTTACCCTATTTTAGGCGACAAAGCATGGGGCTGGCCTGGGCATTTAATCGATATTCTAGCAGTGCTTGCTACCCTGTTTGGCCTTGCTACCTCACTTGGATTAGGCGCACAACAAGCGGCCGCAGGTATTAACCATGTATTTGGCACTGATAGCGGAATTGGTTTACAAATTGGCGTTATTGTTGGTGTAACTCTACTGGCGGTGATCTCTGTTGTTCGTGGTATTGATGGTGGTGTAAAACTGCTTAGCAACGTAAACATGCTTATCGCTCTAGTTTTACTAGTATTTGTTGCAATCGTTGGCTTTGCCGCAGCTTTTGGCAACCTTCCTAACACAGTAATGGGTTATGTTGAAAATATCATTCCACTTAGTAATCCACATGGTCGTGAAGATGAGACATGGATGCACGGCTGGACAGTATTCTATTGGGCTTGGTGGATTTCATGGTCACCGTTTGTAGGTATGTTCATTGCGCGCGTATCTGAAGGCCGTACAATTCGTGAGTTCTTAATTGCTGTACTACTAGTCCCAACTATTGTCACCATCTTCTGGATGTCAATTTATGGTGGTATTGCTATTGAACAAGTGGTTGATAAAGTAGGTGTGCTAGGTGAAAAAGGTTTAACCGATGTACCACTGGCTATGTTCCAAATGTTTGAAGCTCTGCCAATGTCGCAAGTGCTTTCGTTCATTGCTATTGTGCTGGTACTTGTGTTCTTTATCACTTCATCAGACTCAGGTTCATTAGTAATCGACTCAATCACTGCAGGTGGTAAAGTTGATGCCCCTGTACCACAGCGTATTTTCTGGGCATCAATTGAGGGTGCTATTGCAGCGGCACTTGTTTGGATTGGTGGTACACAAGCTATCGAAGCATTACAAGCTGGAGCCGTATCAACTGGCTTACCTTTCACATTTGTATTGCTACTTATGTGTGTGAGTTTAATCCTTGGTTTAAGAACAGAACCGAGAAACTAACCTCTCAGCTCTAAATAATAAAAAACGCCGCATTTGCGGCGTTTTTTATTTATAAGCTT
>NZ_JAKEVN010000191.1:0-3901 GCF_022398505.1 Pseudoalteromonas sp. Isolate3
CTTTCACAGTTTGATACTTGCTCTTGAAGTCACCGCACAATGCGGTGACATTAGGAGATTCTAATGAAAAGATTTATAGTTTTTGAAGGGCTTGATGCCTGCGGAAAAACTACACTAAGTTCTTTATATGCAAAAGAAAAAAATGCTGTTGTTCATTCAGCTATAGTGGAAGAAGCGCTGGAGTTGAGAAAGATCATTGATTCTTTTGAGTCGAAAGAGAGTGCTTTTTTGTTTTTTTTACTTAATAACTTTCTGAGAAGTCATACTGTCTCCAGAGCAATAAAGTCACAGGATGTCGTAGTCGACAGGTATATTTTTTCAACTTTAGCGTATCAGACGATCATGCTTGGAGAAAAACTCGTTAAGAATATCTTTGATACACTTAATATCTCTCAAAACATTCTTCTTCCAGAAGTCATTATATTTGTTAAGGCTGATGCGGAAACAATAAATAGTAGGATAGGGGCTAGATGTGGCAGTATTCAGTGGTATGGAGATGCTATTACACAAAATAATTGTGTAGAAACAGCCTATAAAAAGATCTTTCAATGGTTTAATGTTCCAGTAGTCGAGATTGATACATCCGAAAAAAATGGTCGCTCGATTGAAGAAAACTACCAACTAATGAAAGCTCAAGTTGAGCGTGCCCTATCTAGTAGCCGCATCTAAAAATAGTTTATCAATTAAGGGGGAAGTGAGTACATGAATCATTTCCCTTTTGACAGCAATGCCATATTTTTTGGCAGCAAACAAGTAGAGTAGAAATTGTATTCCCAATCAACTATACGGCAATTAAGTTCTTCTGAACGGCTGTAAATGAATCGTGAAGCTTACCAGCCCAGACTTGATTAAACACTTATCACTTTTATCGTGACCTTTAATAGTGATTGAAGTTAGACCGCCCTCTTTCAAGTTAATCATCCACTAAATGTATCCTCATCCCACTCGGCAATAAGTAAAGCTGATATCGTTTCTCAATGCTCGATGGGTGTATTGTATTAACAACTTATCTAGCTAAATGGTCGCGTGACAATCATCATATTAATGATTGAAATGGTTTTGCAGGTTTAATTTTAAATAATTTGTTGTTTCCCTTTTTTGTGAATTTCACAGTTCGATACTTCCTCCTGAAGTCACCGCAGTCCGCGGTGATATTAGGAGTAAATTATGTATCATTTAATTCTTTTTTCATTACTCAGTGAAACCAATGAACTTTCATCAGCAGATGCGGCTGTGAAAACAGCGTTATTGAACCTTGTATTAGGAGGTTCATATGAATAAGACGATTGATGAGTTGGTAATAAATTATCACGTTACAGAAGTATGTAATTATTCATGCAAATTTTGCTATGCAAAGTGGGACCGCCCCAACGAATTACATGCAAATGATAATAGCGCAGAGTTAATGCTTGAAAAGTTAGCCTGTTACTTTTTTGATGTTAATAGCAAGCAAGTAAAAGCGGTTTTCCCTTATAAAACAGTGCGTATTAACTTTGCAGGTGGCGAGCCTTTAATACTCAAAAAGCGATTTGCACAATTGATTATGAAGGCAAAGTCACTTGGCTTTAATTTATCTTTAATTACTAATGGCCATTACCTAACAAACTCTTTCATAAACAATTATGGCGCTATGTTTTCAATGATCGGGATAAGTTTTGACAGCCAATATATGACTACACGTGAAGATATTGGTCGAATAGATCGCAAAGATAAGTCTTTTGGTACTCACGATTTAATTAAAGCTGTTAAACATCTTCGTAAAGTTAACCCATCCATCACAATAAAAATAAACACCGTTGTTAATAGCCTTAATTACCAAGAGTCATTCGAGCAGCTAATAGCAGAAATAAAACCTGAAAAATGGAAAGTTTTCCAAGTACTACCTGTATTAAATGACAACTTATTAATTTCTGATGAGCAGTTTACTGTTTTTGTAAACCGCCACGCTTCATTAAAAGAAGTCATGGTGGCAGAAGATAATGAAGCGATGACAACTTCTTATTTGATGATTAACCCTCAAGGGCGTTTTTATCAAAATAGTTCAACTCAAAATGGATATATTTATGGTGATTTAATATTAGATGTAGGGGTAGAGAAAGCATTAGAGGTCTGCCAGATAAACTGGGAGACGTTTGCTAGCCGATATAAAAAGGATAATACAATTAGCCTCATTAGTAATAGTGAGTATCAGCACAAGAATAAACAAAATAACATTGCCTTAAAACAGGGAGTATTAGCATGAGCTTTGTAAATAATGATGAGCAATTCGCAGCATTGTTCAAAGAGTCCATTGCGTCAGATTACAAAAATGCACTATTACTGGTGAATGTAAGCCCTGATGTTAGTTTGTTTAAATTTCGCAGGATACTTGAGAACTTATGTTTACTTTATGCTCAACGCCATAGTTATGAATTTAATAGTAAAAACTTATGGGAGCAAATAAACGAACTAGCAGAAATCAACGCAATTCACGGAGCTGATAGAGAGCTATTTCATGGTGTTAGGGAGTTAACAAATGATGGAGTACATAATAAGGAGTTAAGTAAAGAGATATTGGTTAGTAAGGCGTTAGTTTCAAGAACACAAGTTTTAAACTTGCTGGAGAGTGCTTACTTGAGCTTTGGGCTTGGTAAATGTATACCAAAATACGAGTTAATAAATGTGGGAGGCCAAGAACATAAAGATTTATGGTTTAACTGTTTAATGTCTTGTGACTATAAAGAGTATTTAAGCTTAGGTGATTTTTACGAAAAAATGGGCGAAGTTTTTGAAAGCGAAGACTTTGATGATAAATCTTTCACTGCGCGAGCACAGAGTATGTATGCTTTTGCAGCTGAGTCTTATAAAAGTGCTTTTCAACTTTGCTCAAAAAAAACGATAACCGATGTTATTAGCTCTGATGATAAACAAGTCAGTATTGCTCAGCAAAGCCATCAAATTCTATTTAAATATGCTCTTTTATGTCTCAATCATAAAGTAGATAACCTTCAAATTACTGAGATAACAATATTACTAAGCGCATTAGCAAAAAGGGGATTTTACGCTGCTTACGCTTATTTGGGGTGGTGTCATTACCTGAGTGAAGACTATAAAAAAGCACATAAATACCTTACCCATAAAAAAGCTGAAGACACAGTCTTTCTTTTTCAAAAGTTAGGTGTTTTATATTCTTCAGGCAAAGCTTGCCTTGTTAACGGTGATAAAGCTGTTGAGAGTTTTCAAACAGCAGCAATGCGAGGCTGTAATAAATCAATGTTTGAATTAGGTAAAATCTATTACAAAGGAGAGTTAGTTCCAAAAGATGACAAACTAGCTCAACAATATCTATGCCAAGCAATCGCTACTGGAAACTTTGATGCAGCTTTGTACCTTGATGAAAAGTACTTAAAAATAAGAGAGCTATTTTCTGGTTTACTAGATGAAATCAAAGGTGCCAAAGTAAAAATAGGGCCACAAAGGTCTTGTACTAAAACTCCTAAATTAGGGCGAAATGAACTTTGTTCGTGCGACTCTAATGCAAAGTATAAAAATTGCTGCGGAAAATAAATAATCGAGGTATGTCTCAAAAGGTTTACCTTAAATTAAAGCGAGGGACAGTGTCTCTCGTTTTTAGTTTTACCTTTTATTTTTGCTAATCCAGCATATTTTATATAGCATCACTAAATAGTATGAAACACTTTAAATCAAAGAGTTGTACGCAAAGCCTTGTTGGCTTGTAGTGTAGTATTTAGGGACGCGTTAAGTTATGGATAAAAGAAAGCTCATCGAAACAGATATCATATCTAAATTCATTATGCCTGCGGTTAAAAAAGTAGGTTGGAATGATATGACCAAATTCACCAAGAAGTGAAATTGCGAGACGTGAGGTCAATTTTCACTTTAAATAGCTATAGCTTTATAT
>NZ_JAKEVN010000192.1:0-3884 GCF_022398505.1 Pseudoalteromonas sp. Isolate3
GTCCTTCTTATACCAACCCGCAATAATACTTAATCATTTTGAGGGATTAAACCTGTCGCTAACTGCGTTAAAAATTTCTCATTTAGAACAACTAAATAACGAAATTTTTGCCTTGTTATCAACGAGGTTTAATTGCCTCAAAATAGACTACTTAATTAAGCGGATTGGTATTAATTGTCGCAATCCAATAATCTCATTCTTTAGTGTCTATATATCTCTAACATTAAGCTTAAAGTCTTGGTGTTGGTTTTTTAAGTGTTATTTTCATACAAAATTAATATTTAATAAAAGACTGTGTTTTTAGCAAGTTGCAATCCAAATATTGAAATGCACTTATAAAGTATTTTTATTCACTTGTGTACCTATTTTCAGCAATGTAGAATCGTGATAACAACCATTTTTAGTTATTTAGTATTAATTTTCTAAAGCTATCAAATTAAGATTTATATTTATGAAAATGATCAAGTTAAGTCCAAACTGGATTTTACAAGGAATCAAGATCGCGTTGGCTATGCTTATTGCATTAGTTGCCAACTCCTTTGGAACATCATTATTAATTATTATTTTGCCTGTATTACTTATATTTCTTGTGCTGAGCTATTTAGGGATGCGCTCTTTATATTGTTATAAGGCAGGGATATGTTACTCATTAGGCTTAGGAAAGCGTTATATAAATGCTGAGGACATTAAGGAAATTGAGTTTAAATCGGTGGCATTTTTGACTGTTTTTAGGGTTTTCCTTAAAAATGGCAAAGTATTAAGGTTTATTAATTGGCAAATTGATGAGCAGCAACAGGGCTCGATAACAGCACTTTACCAACCTGACAATAAAGAAGAACAAATCGCTTAACGATACAAATAAAATGGCCGCGAAAGCGGCCATTTATTCATATTGTGTCGTTTATTTCTTTAGACGACGCAGTGCAAATGGTAAAGCTAGTAAGCTTAACCAAGCAAGTGAACCAGAATCATCATCTTTAGACTCTTTCTCTGCTTCATCTTCTTCAACTTCTTCAGTTACATCATCTGCTTCATCGTTAGTAATGTTGATGTATAGCAGTTGCGCTTCTGATAAGTTGCCTGCGCTATCCTGTGCACGGATCATCAGCGTAAGCTTGTCTTCTTCTTCGAAATCTAGCTCTTTAGCAACTGTGATTTCACCTGCGGCACTGATTGCAATCGCATCTGCATGCTCACCAACAATACTAAAACTTACTACAGGTGTGTAATCAGCATCGCCATCAGAGAAAACTAATTGGCCTATAACTGCGCCAATTTCACTGTTTTCTACGATTTCGAATGCTTGATCTGCTTCGATTATAGGTGCTTGTTGCTCAGGAATAGGCTCTGCAGATTGAATATCAATAATCACAGGGTCGTGATCAGATGCACGATATGCGTTATCTGCATAAAGGCCTGCTTGTTGTGTTGCTGACTTATACTCAAGGTTGTAGTCTAGGCTGATTGGCTCATCGGCATTGATATGCCAATCAGTCGCAGCAACAACTTTATCAAGCATAGATTCTGTTACTAGCGCGTGGTCAAGACTACCAATACGGCCAGAGAAGCTATAAGAGTAACCTAATGTATCACCGTCTAGTTCAGCAACCGCACTCTTAAGACCTTTGTCTGCAAATGCACGAATAGGATCTTCCATCGCGTAAGAGTTCATGTCACCCACTAGGATGATATCTTCATCTTCAACTTCAGTTGGGTAAGTTGCTAACCAATCTGCATAAGCATTAGCACCCGCAACACGGATTTCATTCCAACAGGCTTGACCATCGCCTAAGTCAGCATTATTACCCTCAGCGCTGCCACAGCCACCTTTAGATTTTAAGTGGGCAACTGCAACTGTGAAGATTTCTTCGCTTTCAAGAGATTGGAAGCTTTGGGCAATAGGCGGACGATTGCTGTAATCAAAAGGTTCAGCAGTTGTATGAGCTGCCTTACCTACTTCTGATACTTTATTTGAGCGATAAATTAAAGCTGTTGTGATTTGATCAGTACCAATTTTTTCAACATCAAAATCAACAAATGCGTAAGTGTTTTCTGCATCTTCGTCATTAAGAGCTGAAACTAGGCTTGCAATAGCACTGTTTTCACCGAAACCATCGTTTTCGATTTCCATTAAGCCAATGACATCAGCATTGATAGCTGTAATTGCACTGACAATTTTTGCTTGCTGACGAATAAACTCTTCTTCGCTGTCTGCACCACGGCTAGTTGGGAAACCTGCGCCTTGGCCATCACCATTGAAATAGTTTAATACGTTGAAGCTCGCTACACGAAGATCTGCATCTTCGTTAAGCTCTGGCGCATCGGTACGTGGGTTTGTTGCTGTAAACTCAGGTTGCACTGTAGGGTGAATGCGGTAACGGTTGAAACTGTAACCCATCACACCTGTAACAGTGTTTACTGTGTCACCCAAACGTAATGTGTTATAGGCATCAAGACCTGTGCCTGGGTAGGCGATTGGATCAAGGTTTTGTTTTGTTGAACCATCGTCGAGTAAGATTTGTTTTTTCAGGTTTTCAGCTTCAACAGCATTTGCTGCATCACCCGGTAGTGCAATTTGAGTACCTTGGTATAAACGCTCAGTACCTAAGTCAACCTCACCATAACGGCCAAGACCGTAGTTGTTATTGACAACTAAAGGTTGATCTATGGTTACTAACATACCTTCATAGGCTTCAAGGTCTGCAACTTCAGCAACTGGTAAAGTAACAACGGTTGGATCTGTAGATAGGCCTGTAGCACAGATTTCAACTTGGCTTACATCACCTAGCTGTGTCGCGCTGTAGTATTCAGCTACGCTACCTTTAACACGTACATGATCACCAACGGCAACATCAGTATCTGCGAAATAAACAAATACACCTTCAGAGGTAAGTGGGTTTGTATCAGCATCAGCAGCAAGTGAGCTAATAAAGAAGCCTTTGAGCTGATCATCACCTTGGAAGTCTGCGGTCACTACACCTTCAACTTCAACTTCAGTGTCAATAAGTGGGCTGTCGCCGCCTTCACCTTGAATTGCGTTGATTAATGTTTTTGTTGCTCCACACTCAAGCGGAGTAACTGGCTCTGGCTCAGGAGTTGGTTCTGTGCTTTCACCGTATTGACCAATATTGCTAAAATCATTTTGGTCGAATTGTTCCCACTCTTCGCTAGGGTTAAATGCTGATGTTGCATCAGTACGACCTGAAGTCACAGTCGTTTTGCGACGTAGTGTTTTATTGGCTGTTGTTACACCACCTTCATCCCATGCTGAACCAGGATCAACACCTAGTTGACCAAAGCTATCAACTATTTCACCGTCTTTAGTTAGGACTAGCGCGTCATCACCGTTGAAGTAAGTAATTGTTGATTCTATATCGGCTTTTGTCTTCAATTCATCAACAGAACCAGCGTTAACAATAACGTAGGTCGCATTTGCTGCAAGTGTACCTGTTAAAGCTAAGCTGTTGTTTGGATCTGCTAGGTCTCCATTACCATTTGAGTATAAAGAGATAGTGTAACCATCAAGCGATAGTTCAGCGCCAGAGTTGTTGTAAAGTTCTACCGCTTTATTGTTAGAGCTTCCTTCAACGTATTCAGAGATGATTAGGTTGGCAGAAGCAGGCGCGCTCAGGCTTGCAATAACAAGCGCGAGCGGCGTTAATTTTGTATTTATCATTATTTTTCCCGTGTATGTATTTTTAAAGTCCCAATATGGGACACAGTACTTTAAGAAAAATCTATGACAAATTAAATGCAAAATGTTAATAAAATAGGAATAATTTCCAATTTTTAGAATATTTACTTTAGATTAGTTATTTTTTAACCAAACTGCTGCTTGTTTTGCAAAATAAGTTAGGATGCCATCTGCGCCAGCACGCTTAACT
>NZ_JAKEVN010000193.1:0-3845 GCF_022398505.1 Pseudoalteromonas sp. Isolate3
GTGATGCCCAGTACACACCAGACGCTGAAGCCATTTTGATGGAGCTAGTGAATGTTGATGTAGATATTGTTAGCCAAACACGTGCTAACCCTGACACTCTGACCAAACTCGTAGATACCTCATCAATCGACTTTCTACCCGTGTTTTCGCCAGACTCAACGAAATTTGTTTTTGAGTCTCATCGTTTTGGATTAAAACAATTATTTTTATACGATAGTGGCAAGCAAACGCGCATTTTTGCTAACCCTGATAACCATGAGTTATTTGGCATTGTTTGGAGCCAAGACGCACGGCAGGTTTACACCGCAAGTAAAGATACACTGTTTAAAATTGATTTAAACAGTGGCACTTATGAAACAATACCTCATGGAAATCACTCTTTTTATTTGAGAGAAATGTATCACAATGAAGACGCGATTTTAGTTTCGTATCGAGCAGAGGATGGACAGACGTTTCATCCAGCAAAATTCGATTTAACAAGCTTAACGTTGACACCATTCACAGGCTTAGGGAAACGTTTAAGCTGTTATGGTATGGATTTAGATGAGCAAGATCAGATCTACTTCTCAAATAGCAATGAAGTGTTTCGAGTTAATACCCGTGGAGATATAGAAACTGTTTGGCAAGCAGCTAGCAATGACATTATTGGTATATCTGTTAGTAACCAGCAATTAGCAGTAACAATGGAGCATGCAGATACAATTAATTTCCAGCGTATCGATTTGGCAACTGCTGAAACAGAAAGTTGGCAGTTAACACAACCTAAGCAACATATGTTGATCAACAGTGCTCATGATTTAAAAGAGTTTTTATATCTTACAGAACCTTATAGAACTCGTAAGTTAGTAAAATTTCAGTAGCTTGATATGTTCTTTACGTCTTAATCAACTCCACAAGCTGCTTAAGCTGTTCATGATTGAGTGGATTGTGGGCATGATTACCGTACAACAGTACGATATCAATCATAGGCAGTACTGGTAACGAATTATCGCTGATTTCTTCCAAACCTTTTTGCATGCTTATTCGCGCCATGCTGCCGATTGCCAACCCTTGTTCAATTAAGCCATGTAATGCACCTGCTGATCCACAGCAGGCAATAATATTAAAACGACGCTCGGTTTTTAAGAGACCTTCAATACTGGCTTGGTGAAACTTACAGTCTCGTTGAAACAGGGCAATAGGAAGTGGGGTTGAATCTTCAATCTCAAAAGCGGGGCTTTTCACCCATACGCCTTGGCTTGATTGCAATAAGTAACCTTCTTCGCTGTCTGGTGAGCGAGTGGCAACAACTAAATCGAGCATACCTTGGTCTAGTTTGGCTCTAAGCTCAGAACTTGGGGCGCAGCTTATCTGTATATCTAAGGCATCAAACTGTTGGTGTAGGGCACAAACAAGCTGTGGTAGCAAAGAGTGGACATAGTCGTCAGGACAGCCGATGCGCACACGTAAATTGCCAGTACCTGCTTTTAATTGTTTAAAGGCTTCATCATAAAGGGCTATCAGTTGCTTCGCATAACTTGCTAGCTGGTGGCCTTGATGGGTTAGCACCAGCTGACGACCTTGCTTTTCAAAGAGTGAACTTGCGAGGTCCTGTTCAAGCTTTTTCATTTGCATACTTACCGCAGATTGGGTTCTGGAAATTTGTGCTGCAGCACGGGTGAAACTACCTGTATCGACGAAGGCGCAAAATGTTCTAAGGGCATCAATATCCATAATGTATCAGCTTTTCTTATAGGTACTATAAAAACAATTGGCGAGTAATTGCCCAATTGCTGTTTTATAGTGAGCCTAATCTAAACGTTATAGGAAGTACAATGCAATTATTTATTGGCAATAAAAACTACTCAACTTGGTCATTGCGAGCGTGGTATTTACTAAGAAAATTCAATGTTTCTTTTAAAGAGCAACAATTGGTTTTAGATACGCCTGAATTTTATGAAGCATTAGAAAAAAAGTTTCCCGTGCAAAAAGTACCGGCACTTATTGATGCTGAGTTAACCGTGTGGGACTCACTCGCTATTTGTGAATACATCAATGATGCTTATCTAAATGGTGCCGCTTGGCCTAGTGAAATAGCCCAAAGAGCAAAAGCGCGCAGTCTAGCTGCCGAGATGCACTCTGGTTTTGCTGCACTTCGTAATGAAATGCCAATGAATATTCGTGCTAAAAGGCATGTTGAATTATCAGAACAAGCTAAAAAAGATATCGCTCGCATCGATGAGATATTTTCTTCTCAGCAACAAAGTTATCCTAATATGTGGTTATTTGGCGATTTCTCTATTGTTGATGCGATGTTCGCACCTGTAGTACTTCGTTTTAAAACGTATCAAGTTGAGCTATCGTGTGCTGCACAAACTTATTGCCAGCATCTACTTGCTTGCCCGGTTATCAAAATCTGGATTAGCGAAGCTCTTAAGGAAACAGATATCGTTGACTGTGATGAAGCAGGTGAGGAAATTAACTAGCCGATATTGCGAATTTCTAACTATTAATTTTATTGCCTATTATACTTTTGCGTGGGATTTTTTGGCATATTTTTATACAAAAATACTAGTTCAATTAATGAGCACACACACTATACTAGAGTAGTTGCTCTTTAATCGAACATCCCACATTTCCTTTCGTAGTAGGCATTTATTTATGGGCGCTTTTGCAGCAAAATTATTAAATCAAGATATGACAATTGAGCGCTATGCCTGTCAATTTAAGTCGCTTGAGGTAGAGCATGTCTTTTTACAAAGTAAATTCGGTCAAGATAAAAAAATAGCGCAATTTTTGTGCTGTACAATTGCATTAGTCACTGCGCTTGTAACCTTCTTCGATAAGATGATTATACAGGCTTCATTTTGGCCAGAAACCGCTTTAATCGGCCGAGCTATTATGGTCTCAGTTTGTATTCTTAGTGCTTTTGCTCTGAATTATATTAAAAGCATCCAGTCATTTCGTTTGGTGATATCTGTGTTTATGCTGTTTTTATTTTTGAACATGCAATTTATGGCTATCACTTATGAGCGTTTCTATATTTTGCATATGTTTTTTGATGTGATCATCTTGATCACATTTTATTTCTCGACCTTGGTTTCAATTAAGTTATCGGTATTTTTAAATATTTCATATAGTGCTCTTGCTATCTCTGTTATCTATTTCAGTAAAGAAATATCTAACCACTCTTTTTACATGGTGGTTTTAGCGCATGTGGCAGCAAACTTAGCAGGTATGATCATGGCTGCTCATGAACATATTATCCGTAGAGAACTTTTTGTAAGGAACACCCAGCTTGCTCAGCTTGCCCATGAGATGAAAAGCCAAGCCCTTAAAGATGCCCTTACTCAGTTACCTAACCGTCGTGCTTTTGATAATGCCTATGAAGAATATCAGCGGATGGTTAAACAGCAGCAAGGTGAGTCCAAGCAAGTATGTGTTATTTTAGCTGATATTGATTACTTCAAACGTGTTAACGATACCCATGGTCACGAGGTAGGTGATGTTGTATTGCAGCGTTTTTCTGCTTTTTTAACTGACTCATTACGTTCCTCTGATGATGTATATCGATTTGGCGGTGAAGAATTTGTTATTGTGCTACCACTATGCTCAGTGTCAGATGCAACTGTTATTATTAATACTATGATCGCAAGGATGAATAGTGAAAGGTGCGAGGTTGGTGAGTTATCTTTAGCAATACGTGCAAGTTTTGGCTTAACCGTAATGAAAGAAGAGGAGCAAAAGTCAGTTATCTCCAGAGCTGATGCTGCACTTTATCAGGCTAAAGATGCAGGACGGAATCAATTAGTTATTAAATTTTAATAGCCTAAATATAAGTACAAAATATGTACCTTATGCTCGTT
>NZ_JAKEVN010000194.1:0-3841 GCF_022398505.1 Pseudoalteromonas sp. Isolate3
TTCTATTATTTTACTGAATACTGTTTTGCTTCCTGAAACCCCATAAACCGAGATATCTCGCTGCATTTCAACAATATCCTTGTTGATGCGCAAAATCCCAACTGCATAGTTACTAATACGGCTTATATCGTTAATAGAAGCTTCAATGCTTTGTAGCCGTTTACTCAGAACAATGTAACTCGCTCCCATTGCAAGTAAAACTAGCGTCAACGCTAATAACACCTTGGCCGCTAATGACCGAGAAATAAATGTCAGCAAAGTATTTCCTTATGAATTTAGTAATTCATACCATTTATCTAAACTGTAATCATAATTAGGCATAACCGTATTCCATACTGCTATGTTCGAAAAGCGCTTAATGTAGCTACCTCCATCACGTACCTGACCAGCTTGAACCGAAATTTTTCCGTCTGTTCCTCGTAAATCAGTGGATGCTTCTTGCCCTTCGTACCAATATTGCCATTCAGGCTTTGACATCAGTGGCTTGCTGCGCTCAGGGTTAGAAATGTAATACCCTTGCCTTGCGATAAACGCTCCCGGATAGCCCGACAGCCACCAATTCATGTACTCATAGGCAGCATCTTTAACATACCCTTGGGTATTGGCAGATAAACACATTACCCCATGCCATGCACGATAGCCTTCTTTGGGGGAAGCATAAACAACTGGAATACCTTGGCCTTTACATGCACTAACACCTGGCGAAAACATGCTTTGAATAGTGACTCGTTTCATTTTCATGAAGTCGACAGATTGCGGCACCGAAGTCCAAAATCCAGCAAAGTGACCTTCTCGTTTCTTATGTTGCAAGATAGCGAACAACTGATCAATCTCACTAATGCTCATATTACCCATATCTTTAAACGTCATCAGGCCTTGCGCTTGGGCAGCCAATGCCGCATCAAAAATACCAATAGTTGGTGCATTTACTAGCGCTACTTTGCCTTTATTCTTTTCGTCGAGTAACCAAGACCATGACTCTGTTTCGTATGGGGTACCCTTTTCTATGAACTGTGTGTTGTAACCAAAGGAATCAACGTTATGCACATAAGGCATGAAACTAATTGCATTAGTTGGTGTAGTTGAAAGCGTGCCATCTGCTTGTACATAAAGCAGTTTATTAGGTGAATCACCAGCACCTAATTTAGCGTCAGGAGCAATTTTTCCTGTTTTAGAAAGAGGGTTAATTTCATGCCAATACCTTAACCGCTCAGTTTCTATAGGTTGAATAGCGCCAGCTTGCCATAAAATGTTAATTGAATCTGACCATTGCTCGTATAAATCAAAGCTACTTGGATCTGCAGCCGCTTTTTGCAACACAGCTGCACTGCCCATTGGCGTAAACTCAATATTAATACCCAGCTCAAGCATGGCTTTTTGCCTAAGTTCTTCTTGTAACGTAACATGGGTGCCCATCACTCTAATAGTAGGAGTGCTTTTAGCGAATACATAGGGGACTTTGAAAGCAAGTGTTGATGCAACAGCACCAACCCCTAACGTTTTAAGAAAATCTCGGCGGTTATCAGAGTGGTCCATTTAGCATTCCCAATATGTTAAACCCGTTAAAAGTATAGGTTAAATTTGGAAATTACCTAAAGTAAGTATAAGAAAATACTCAATGCGGTTGAATCATAAGCCAACCACAGTTAGCTAGATTAAAAAATGTTCTTTTGCACTCGCAATTGCTTGTTCAATGGCCGTGTTTTTAACTGGCTTAGAAACAAATAAATCCATTCCTGCTTCTTTACAGGCAGCTTTATCATCCGCAGAGGTATTTGCAGTCAAAGCAATGATAAAAGTTTTATCTGTCGGGCATATTTTTTCATTTCTCAAAACCCGTGTTGCTTCAATACCGTCCATTTCAGGCATAACACAATCCATAAAAATCAAGTTGTAGTTATTTTGTTTGCACTTATTTACCGCATCAATTCCATCGCAAGCATAATCAGCAGTCAAGCCCAACTTCTCTAAATGAGCTTTCAACACGAAGCGATTAATTTGGTTGTCATCAACAACTAATATCGATAAAGGCAAGGTTGAAAAGTCGATATCACTGGCATGTAGCGTATCATGTGATTGTGGCTGCCCAAGCTTTAGAGGTAATTGAATATCAAAGCAACTACCTTTTAGATATTCGCTGCTGACCTTTATCGTGCCACCCATGTAGTCAATGAGCTCTTTTACAATAGCAAGACCTAGGCCTGTTCCGCCTTTATTACGATCTTTATCTTGCTCTTGGGTAAAAGGCGAAAACAGTGATTTCATAAAGGTTTCAGTCATACCAATGCCTGTATCGCTGACTCGCATATTTAAGATCACATCGCCATTTTGCGGTTTAGCCGATACGTTTAGTTTAATAGTACCTTGCTCAGTAAACTTTAATGCATTGCTAAGTAAGTTAGACAAAATTTGAGTGATACGAGTATTATCGCAATAAGTCCAACATTCATCACTAATATCAATATCGACCTCAAAATTAAGATTCTTTTCTTGATATAAAGGTAAATATAACGACGCTAAATCAACAAAAATTGTTTTTAATAAAAAGTGACTAGGCTCTAATTTGAGTTCACCATGATTTATCTTAGAAAAGTCGAGTACTTCGTTAATGATGTTTAACAAAATATCAGCACTTCGCAGTGCAACTTTGAGTTTTTCTTCACGTTTTTGCTCTGACTTTTCATATAGAAGTGTCGTAAGCATGCCTACAATACCATTGAGCGGCGTGCGCAATTCATGACTAATTTTGGCCAGCAAGATGCTGCGCTCTTCAAGTGTTCGCAGTGCATCAGCTTTTTGCTTTTTGAGCTCTTCGCGCAGCAATACTTCTTTAGTAATATCCTGAAATGTCCCGATTAATCGAACGCACTGGTTGTTCTCAAATTCTGCTTCACCATAGGTTGACACCCAAACAATATTACCTTTAGCCGTAACCAATTCAATTTCAAGATTCCAATCCTTTCCTAGCTCAACCGCTTCTTTAACAACTTGTTGTATTGCATTACGACTTTCGCCTTCTTTATAAAACTTAATAGCAGTTTCGAGGTTAGGTGCATAATCAGCAGGAACCTCATGGATGGCTTTAGTTTGTTTACTCCAGTACAGCTTATTTTCTAGCAGGTCGAACTCCCAAGAACCAATACGAGCAACTTCTTCAACTTGCGCTAACATATAGTTCTTTTTTAATAACCGTTCAGACGATGCATTACGTGCCAGTTCATTGCCTAGCCACTGAGCAAATAGCTCAACATAATCATGTGATTCTTCATTGAACGGTTTTGATACATTAGGTGCTGAGAAATTAACGGTACCAAATACTTTTTTGCCAACAAAAATAGGGGCGCCAATGTATGATTCGAGTTGAAAATTGACATAACAAGGGTGCTCTGCAATAGGGCTTTTTGAAGCGTGATGAAATGAGAGAGCCTTATTGGCTTCAAGGGTATGAGCACAATAAGTTCCCGAGACATCAAATTGCGTACCAACAGCAATCGCATTATCAGGAGTAAGAGCATGAATGACCGTATAAACCTGACCATCTACCCGACTCACAATAGCAAACTCAAGATTAAAAACGTCTAAACCAAACTTTAACAGCTTGGTTACTTTGTTTGAAAAATCAATTTCTTGGTTGGATACTATATCGTGAAATTGGCGCAGAAAGTTCACAGTCACTCCTTGTTACTTAAAACTACATATTGTCAAAACAGCATATCAATAATTTATTGAGTGTTCACTTAAAAAGAGGTAAACAGCCTAAACTTGCCAAATACGTTATAAAATATCATTAAAATGACTATTTTTATTGATAAACTGGCAAAACTCTATGCTTAGTCAATAC
>NZ_JAKEVN010000195.1:0-3823 GCF_022398505.1 Pseudoalteromonas sp. Isolate3
GTTTTATACAATCTAATCACGTAATATGAAATCACTCTGGCAGGGGGCTTCACCAGGTCTTTGATCTAAATTTGTGTTAGGGCAATTTTTAGTAAAAAATAACGCTTCTTCTAGAGAGTTCATTTGGCTGCAGTATTGTCGGCCATCACACTCATATTTTGCCTTCTCGTAATCAGAAATTGTGATGTCACGATTATGGCTGTACTTTGATTTTACAGGATCAATAATTTTTATTTTTATCGCTTCCTTCGGTGAGATACCACCATAATTCACCGCATAATGATCCCATGCAAAATAGCCAATGATGATAATTAGAAAAAATTTCCTCATTATAAATCCTTGTTATTATTGTTTAGACTAAAGTGAAGAGCGAATAGGCTCTGAGGCAGTAAGCCATATGTACAATACAGTAGCCGTACTATAATAAGGTGAAGAGATAATACTAAGTAAAATTAGAGGCTTATAAGTTAAATGTGAAATTTCTGATAGGTTAGATAAATCTAAAGTTTGAACTTAATAGATGTTCCGAGTATTTAATTATTAGAAATACTGTCTTTGTAAAACAAACTGAAGGTATCTTCTTAAGATATGAAATGTTAGGGCTTACAGGTAAACCTATTAAATACTACCCATAAATTACGTTATGTTAAATTAGCTAAAGTAATTAAAAGTGGGAGTTAAGTTGCTAACTAGCCCACTTTTAGAAGGGTTTTTTAAAGGTTAATTTAGTTCAGAATCCACCCAAAACTTAGTGCCTTTGAGTACTGCTTGAAGAGCAAGTCCATTTTCGGTTAAAGAATAAACCGTAACTTGGTCTGCAATTGCTTCGGCAACTAAAGCACCACCTTTTTCTTCATATTTTGCTGCTGCATCAGCATTTCCACCGAATGCCCAACCATGTTCAATAAAGCGATTTACTGCTGCTTGGTTATGAAAAACCATTACTACATTAAAGTCTTTTACACCTAAACCGAGTCCCAAACCAGCTTCACCCATATTCATATAAGTTGATTTACCAGTTAGGTTATTTTTAACGACACCATAACCGCCACCAAAACTGGCTAAAACAACGTTAACATTGGCATTATCAAAAACGGCATAACCAGCAGAGTTAGCAATTTGTTGTTTAACATCTGGCTTTTGTGCGTACAATTCACTCAATGTGTTATTTTTCATACTTTGCACTAAAGCACGTTTTTCATTAGGGGACGCACTACCTGTAGTGGCGCAACCGGTTAAAATTGTGGTCATTAAAACTAAACTAATAACGATATACTTTTTCATACATATTCCTTGAATATTAGTATGGCAATCTAATTAATGATTAACTGTTGCAAATATTTAAGATATCTTAAGTCCAATACTAGACAGTATCGGACTTTATGGTAGTCTTATAACTAGTTATTTTACAAGATTTTTCATTATTATGCTCGTTGCTCTCGTTGATACACTTAAACAACTGCGATACCAAATTGCCCATCTAGAAGATGATACTCTTGCAATAGAATATCCTGAACTTGATAACTTTATACAACAAGTTGGATTGACAGTTGCTGAATCAAAAAGTGACTTATCTTTTGTTTATCAATTTTTATATGTGTATGGTCGAAAATCAGAAGCAACTTTTAATCGCTTTCGAAATGAACTTGAGCGATTTTGTTTATGGTCATGGTTGATTGCTGAAAAATCGGTTTTTGAACTAAAACGCGAAAACATAGAAGCATATGTTGATTTTATGGTTGAGCCAGATTCAGCTTGGTTATCAAACTCAGTGCAATGGCGTTATAAAGATGAACAAGGTATAAGAAAGCTTAATAAAAATTGGCGCCCTTTCATTAATAAAGAAAATATAGCAAGCCAACAAACACTAGCAGCTATGTTTACTGCACTAAATGTATTTTATAAATTTGCGATTTTAGAAGAAAAAACGTTTGCTAATTTTGTACCGGTAGTTAAAAAGAATAGTCCATATTTAGTAGTGCAATCACAAATTAAGATTCCAGATACACTGAGTGACATTCAATGGGAGTATGTGTTTGGTGTAACACGTGACCTATGTGAGCAACAGCCTGATTTAGAAAGAAATTTATTTACACTAGCTTGTTTGAAAGGTTTGTATTTACGTATTTCTGAGTTATCTGAAAGACCACAGTGGTCGCCGGTGATGTCACATTTTTGGCAAGACAATGATGGCTTTTGGTTTTTAAGAATTATGGGTAAAGGTAATAAATTACGTGATGTCACTTTAAGTGAAGATTTTATCACTTACCTAAAACGTTACAGATTATACCGAGGCTTACCTGCCCTCCCCCGTGTTGATGAAGCCGAACCATTAGTACACAAAATTCGTGGTAAAGGTGGTATGACTGTTCGACAAATTCGACGGTTAGTACAGCAAAGTTTTGATTTAGCAAAACAATCATTATTATATGATGGTTTTAAAGACGATGCGGAACAACTTGAAGCGGCAACGGCTCACTGGTTAAGGCATACAGGTGCAACCCATGATGCTCAAACAAGACCGCTTAAACACTTATCGGAAGATTTAGGTCATGCAAAAATTGCTACGACTGATCAAATTTATATTCAAACAAATATAAAAGAACGCGCAAAGTCTGGAATTAAAAGGAAAGTTTAATGGAATATACCATACTCGCATTAGTTGGTTTAGCTTTGTTATTTTACTCACTGACAATTCGTCAGTTAGAACGAACAGAAATAACCGGGCCAATGTTTTTTGTTCTAGTTGGCATCGCTATGTCTTACTTTTTGCCTAGTGAGTTCAAGTTAGGTGAAGCGGGACTCAGTGAAATATTACCTTTAGTTGAATTAACTCTTAGTATTTTTTTATTTACCGATGCAGCAAAATCAAAACTGGCAGTATTAAAACATAGTTATCAATATCCTAGTCTTTTACTTTTTGTAGCTTTGCCAATGACATTACTATTAGGTGTTGCAGGTGCGTTGTTTTTCTTTTCTGAGCTATCACTTTTTCAATCTGCTTTGATTGCTATTATTTTAACGCCGACTGATGCAGCTCTTAGTAAAGGCATTTTAGAATCCACATCTGTACCTGAAAATGTTCGCGAAGGTATAAATACTGAGAGTGGTTTGAACGATGGACTTTGCGTACCAATATTTTTAGTTCTACTTTTATTAGCACAAAATCCAGAGAGTGCAGTAACAACGATTGATACCCTACTCGTTTTTGGTCGAGAATTAGGAGTCGCACTCGTTATTGCCGGCGTGTCTATGGCTGTGTTTATACCTCTTTTAAAAATTGCATTAGCACGTCATTATTTTGCAAATAACAGCAGCCCATTTTTATTAATTGGCTTGGTAATGGCTATTTTCTCTTTAACACAAAATTTTCATGGTAGTGGTTTTATTGCCGTTTTTGTAGCGGGACTATTATTTGATTACTTAGCACCTAAAAAAATTCGTTCAACATTAGTTAAAGACTCTGAACATATCGCTGAATTTGTTGCACTACTTATTTGGTGTTTATTCGGTTTTGTTTGTGGGCACTTAATTGTGAATGATATTACATGGCCAATTGTATTTTATGCCTTACTAAGCGTAACGATTTTTAGAATTGTGCCAGTTTTAATTTCGCTTATATTCACTAATTTAAATTTCAAAGACAAATTTACTTTTGCTTGGTTTGGTCCTCGAGGTTTAGCGTCTATTGTTTTTACTTTAATGGTTATGGACACAGCAATTGTGAACAAAGAACAAATTGCTACAGTGACATTAACGACAATTTTATTTAGCGTATTTATTCATGGCATGAGTACCAAGCCAATTGCAAAAAGTTACCAAA
>NZ_JAKEVN010000196.1:0-3725 GCF_022398505.1 Pseudoalteromonas sp. Isolate3
CTTTTCATAACATGGGAGTTCTAATAAATAGGAGTCATAATAAATTTAAAAAGCTCAGGCGTTGCTGAGCTTGGCTGAAATTAGGTTGTATTTTGCAAGCAAATGATTACGAAAAAGCTTTTTCGCTGAGGAGTTCTTGCATTTGTTCGCGCATTTTGAATTTTTGTAGTTTACCAGTCACTGTCATTGGGTATTCTTCAACAAAGCGAATGTATTTTGGTACTTTGAAATAGGCAAGTTTGTCTTTTAAAAATTCGCGAATGGCATTTTCATCAAGCACTGCATCATCTTTGGGTTGTATCCAAGCGCAGACTTCTTCACCATATTTTTCATCGCTAATACCAAAAATTGCTGCATCTTGAATGCCGGGGTAGGTATACAGAACCTCTTCAATTTCTCTTGGGTATATGTTTTCGCCACCGCGGATAATCATGTCTTTGATACGACCAACTATTGCAACAAATCCATCTTTATCCATTACACCTAGATCACCAGAATGTAACCAGCCTTCTTTATCGATAGTTGCGTTAGTTTTTTCTTCGTCGTTCCAATAACAACGCATAATGCCTGCGCCACGGCTACATACTTCACCGGGTATACCTACTTTTTGTACGTCGCCTAATTCGTCGATGATTTTAACTTCAGTATGTGCTAATGCACGGCCTACCGTGGTCACTTGTTTTTCTAGCGGTGAATCGGTTTCTGTAACATTATTGATAGGGCTACATTCAGTTTGACCATAGCCAATTACCACTTCTGTCATATGCATCAAAGTATGAACTTTACGCATTACTTGTTCAGGACACGTAGAACCGGCCATAACACCTGTACGTAGGCTAGATAAATCGTAGTTTGCGAATTCTTTGAGTTCTAACTCGGCAATAAACATGGTCGGTACACCATGTAAACCTGTGCAACGTTCTTTTTCAACCACTTCAAGGGTTGTTTTAGGATCAAATGAATCACCAGGGAAAACCGCGGTGGCACCTTTACTTATACATACTAAATTACCAAGCACCATACCAAAGCAATGATAAAGGGGCACAGGTATACAAAGTTTATCCATATGAGTAAGTTTCATCGCTTGTGCCATTAAAAAACCATTATTCAAGATGTTTTTATGCGATAAAGTAGCTCCTTTTGGATTACCTGTGGTACCAGAAGTAAATTGAATATTGATATCTTGGTCACAATGCAAAGTGGCAGCAATTGCATCTAGCTCTAGCTTATGGGCATCTGTAGCGCGTTGCATAATATCGTTAAAACTAAACATCCCAGGTGCTGGCTCGTTACCAATTCGAATTATGTTTTTTAAATGTGGTAGAGCGCTTAAATTTAATTCACCAGGTTCTGAATTACTAAGCTCAGGCGCTAGTTCATTGAGCATGCTAATATAATTACTCGCTTTAAACTCACTTGCTGTGATAAGTGTTGAACATTCAACACTGTTCAGAGCGTATTTTAACTCGTTTGGTCGGTACGCAGGGTTAATGCATACCATTATTGCCCCAATCTTGGCTGTGGCAAATTGGGTTAAGCACCATTCAATATTATTAGGTGACCAAATGCCTACACGGTCACCAGGTTTAACACCGATAGCTAACAACCCCATGGCAAGCTGATTAATCTGATGTTGATATTGTTTATAAGTTAAACGGATCTGTTGATGATGAACCACTATAGCGGGGTGTTCTGGGTAATTGTCGACAATATCATCAAGATACTGCCCGATTGTTTTATCTATCAAAGGACTGTATGTGCAACCTTTATAATAACTATGAGAAAGTGGAAGCGCATTACTTTGTGTGTTCTTTGTCTGCATTGTTATCTCCGTGTCCGGTTAATTTGTTGTCGTGGACTTGATGCAAAAGAATTGAAAAACATTGTGGGTGATTTTCAAAACATGCGTACCTAATTAACTAAACATAGATTGTCGACAAATAAAAGCTATATAAGACTAATGTACAGAGGGATTTTGAGATTACAGAAAAGTAAATGGAATCGTGGGTATAAAAAACGTGCCGAAGCACGTTTTATTGTTAGGTTATTGTTCGTCTTGCTTATATGTCTTACGCATTAGGTATACATAGGCACTGATAAAGGCATTTTCCTGGAACTTCTTAAGGCCTGTATCTTCGAAATCGATAGGTAAGGGGTTACGTTTTAGCTGCTCTTTAATTGTCGTTGCAGAAAAAATCTGTACATCCAATTCGTCAATCAGCTGAATAGCTGTTTCCATTTTAAAGCCTTTCGCGCTTCCGGCGAACTTACCTTTTGGCTGACGCTCTTTAATCGCAACAGAGTCAATTTGATAATCTTGCATTAGCTTTCTAAAATCAAACTGAAACTTACGCATAACCTCAGTGTCATTACCATTTGCTAAAGTAAAGCGTGTTTGTCTGATGTCACGGATATCAAATACATCATTGTCTTTGGTTAAAATACAAAGTAGTACGTCACTACCTGTGATTTCTACACCGCATGTTCTCATGGTCATTCTCTAAATAACTTAATTTGCGCAATTATAGCAAGTAACGTTATGAAAAACAGTTGCTTTAAAAATGAATTTTTATAGCAATAATACTGTGGTCACTGACACTGATATCTTCGATTAATTGTGTCGGTGAAATATGTTTGTCATAACTTTCATAGTCGAGCGTTTTAACCTTAGAAACTTGGCAATCAGGGTTAAAATGCGCTGAGGCGAGAATGTAATCAAGCACATTACCTTTCCCTTGGTAATAATGGCTGAAGGGTTTTGATTTATTCTCATTAAAACAGCGGCTAAACTCAAAGCTGTCTGTTAAACCAACAACGGGTTCGTTATGTTCTATGCAGGGTTCACAACGAGTTGGGTGAAAACCTTGAGTCATAAATGACAATGTCGGACTGGTAAGTACATCATTAAAATCACCCATAACTAATGTTGCACACTGTTTTTCTCGCTGGGTTTTAAGGGCGTCATAATAAACAATCGATGCTTCTAGTGATCGTGAAATTTGTGATTGCATGGTGCCAACTGTCTGGTGTAGCAACTGCAAAAGTGGATCTTCAAGGTTATGTATATTAAGTATGTGCGCCATTGACTGCACTCGTTGTGATTTAAAATGAACCACATAAAAGCAAACTTCACCAAATTCAGGAAGGTCAATTAAACACTTAATAGGTGTGCGATTAAATTTGAACTCGTTTTGATTATTTAAATACTCAAGTAATTCGGGGCAAGGTGCTAGTGCCTCAACTGATTTAAATGGGTATTTACTTGCAATTGCAACCACAGGGTTGAACAATACTTGCGGGTACAACGCATCATGAGATGGGTTATCGACTGTTTTAAAGTAGTCATAGCCAGCTTCTTTACATTGAACTTCTAAGGCATGTTGACTAAACACTTCTTGAAATGCCACCACATCCGGGCTTGATTCACTCAAAAAATTAGCAACAAACAATTGTTTTTGTTGCCACTGAGTTTTGTTATACCGCTCATGCAATTGATAAAACGAGTAGGGGGGCGCGGTATAATTTAATAAGTTAAACGTTGCAAACTTGAAAGAACGCGAGTTTGACATCTTGATTACCTTAAAAGTATTAACTCATTAAGTATGAAATGAGTTAACTAATTGTCAATTTAGTCTTCTAATTACTTGTATTTGAGTACGTGAGCGGCGACAATGGTCGCTTGTATTTGCGAAGACTCAGTAAATACGAGCTTAATTAGCAATGCT
>NZ_JAKEVN010000197.1:0-3712 GCF_022398505.1 Pseudoalteromonas sp. Isolate3
TCTAAGCGCAGCTAAATATATTTGCTCAATGGCTTTTAAATCTGCAATGGGAACGTGTTCATTAACTTGATGAATAGTATGGTTTCTCACGCCACATTCAATCACTTGCGTGTGCTCATTAGCATAAAAGCGGCCATCAGATGTGCCACCACTGGTACTAAGCATAGGAAAGCTGCCAGTTACTTCATGCACAGCTTGTTCAAGCTGCTGCAATAAGCAATTGCTTGCTTGATGCATGGTATAAAATGATTCGCACGGGCGCTCCCAAACAAGCGTTAGCTGCGATGCTAAATCTGCCAATGCAAACTGAATTTCTTCTTTAACGTCTTTACTTTTATAGCCATGACTATAACGCACGTTAAAAGTGAGCTCACATTGAGCAGGAACAAGGTTATCTACCACATTAGCAATATTAATTCCGGTCACTTGCAGTGTTGTTGCCGAGCCAGCTTCATCTTTGTGCCAGCAAATTGCCGTTAAGCGCTTCACAACCTCTGCACTTAAATGCGCTGCGTTTATGGTGTTTTCTGGATAGGCAACATGTCCAGCTTTACCTTGAATAGATAATCGAGCAGACAATGCGCCACGTCTGCCATTTTTAATGGTATCACCAACATGCAAGTGACTCGTCGGCTCGCCAACTAGGCAACCATCAAGCACGACGCCTTGTTTGGCTAGACGCTCAGCAATCAATAAAGAGCCGTATTCAGCCTCGCCCTCTTCATCTGAGGTTATTAACCAGTAAAATGTGCCTCGTTTATTGCTATTTTGCGCTAAAAAGCGTTTGGTTGCGCAAAACATTGCAGCAACACCACCTTTCATATCTGCCGCGCCACGGCCATAAATATTGCCTTCAACTATTTCGCCGCTAAAAGGGTCAACTCGCCAATCACCTTGAGCGGCAGGCACCACATCAATATGACCCGAAAAAGCAACAACAGGCCCATCACCAAAGGTTACTTTAGCGATTAAGTTAGTAACGTGATTAAAGCTAAACACCTCACATTCAAAGCCCAATTGGCTTAACTTGTCCTCAAGCCAATCAATCGCGCCTGCTTGAGCAGGTGTTACCGATTTAAATCGAATCAAGGTTTGTAATGCTTTTACCACCTCAAACTGTGCTGATGGGTGTGATACTAATTCAACATTTGATACCAAACTCATAATAACCCTAGTCATTTAGAAAGCTTGGGTTATTACAACGAGAGATTATGACCGCAGTGTGAAAGTTAAATTAATGATTTCCTTCTTCGATGAGTGTTTCTTGGGTCACCTTAGCAATCTCTTTGTCTTCTTTCGTTAATTGTGTTCGTTGCCAACGACCTGCTGCGAACCAAAGATAAGTAATTAGCGCCACGAGTACATTGGTGATTGCAAAGGAATACCATATGCCCTGCGGTCCAAGTGAGGTATGTTTAGACAAAATATAGGCTGTTGGAAATTGGATAACACACTGTGAAAGCAGTGAGACAACCATAGCATTAAGCATGTTACCTGAAGCTCTAAATGCAGCAACCACGCAAAGCTGTACGCCTATTCCGCCCCAAGTTAAACACATAACGCGGATAAACTCTGCACCACCAGCAATCACAGATTCATCATCGGGAATGAAAAAAGCCACCAAGTATTCAGCGAATACATAAGCTATAACGCCTACTAATGTCAGGCCTAGCAGCCCCCAAAGCGAGGCTAAACGTGTTATTTGTGCAGCACGCTGTGGGTTTCTCGCCCCCATATTTTGACCAACCAAGGTCGAAACAGCCATTGAAAGACCCATTGCTGGGATCATCACCATTTGCAAAATATTAGATCCTACACCATAAGAGGCAATGGTATGCGTACCAAAGCTAGCCACCAAAAACGACATAATGATTAAACCAAATGCTCTCGCTGATAGTTCACCCGACCCAGGAGCCCCTAAAAAGAAGGCTTGCTTCATATATTGCCAGTCTGGTTTAAAACTAGAGAGTTTAAGTTGAATACCATGACGGCCACGTAAAAACACCCATACTCCGATTGCAGCCGCTAAGCTTTGCGTGATAAGTGTAGCTAATGCAGCCCCCATTACGCCAAAGCCAGAGAACTCACCAAAACCAAAAATCAGTAAGGGATCGAGCACAAAATTGAGTAACACAGTACCGCTTACTATATAAAGCGGCACCTTGGTTTGCCCTATGCCACGCATTAGAGCTTGAAACATGGCATAAATAAACACAAACACAACGCCAATAAATGATACATGCATAAATTTAAGGGCATCACCAAACACTTGCTCTTCAACACCTAATAAAGTCAAAAAGTAAGGTGATAGCACATAGCCAATTAAGCCAAGTAAGGCTGCGGTTATTGTCACCATTAACATGGTTTGCGCAGCAACATGATTTACCTTATCTTGCTGGCCAGCTCCCATATATTGAGCAGATAAAATAGCGCCCGCCATAGCCAACCCAGAGCCAATAGCAATCACTAAAAAAGTAACAGGCATACTGACAGAAACAGCAGCTACTTGCTCTGCCCCTAAACGTCCTACCCAAAATGCATCGGTCAGCTGATAAGCCGACTGCAAAATATTGATTAAGATGATCGGGATACCTAATTTAAGTAGCGCTTTTGAAATCGAGCCATGAAGAAATAAATGCTGGGGATCAGCCATGAAAAACACCTAATAAGCAAATAACACCGTTAGTTTACCAGCCGTAAATGAATATAGAGTCAATAAGAGTCAATCTTTTTTTTGCTGTACCCGCTTAAAAACTTAATCTAAATCAATAAATGCCTTCACTTAGTTCAAACATTTTTGAAACTTTGATCTAGAACAGGTTTTGTCCGCTTCAACTTGGTAATAATAGCGTCAACCAAATAAGACAAGTAGTTCGCGGAGAACAACATGAAAACTAAATTAAGCATTGCATTACTTACTTCACTATTAGCACTCTCTCCTGTTGCAAACGCAAACTTAAGCGTGAACGTAGGTGCAATTAATGTAAACCCTGATAACGACAGTTCAAAAATCAATGAAGCACCAACATTAGGTCTACGTGCAGATGATGATACTCAATTAGGTATTACTGTAGATTATGCGCTTGATGACAATTGGGTAATTGAATTAGTAGCAGCAACACCTTTTAGTCATGATGTTCAAGGTGCTGGTGGTTTAGCAGGTAACAAAATTGCGACAATCAAACATTTACCACCAACACTTTTAGCGCAATACCACTTCTTAGACTCAACTTATAAGTTCCGTCCATTTGTGGGTGTTGGTCTTAACTATACAACTTTCTTTGATGAGAAACCTTCAGCAGCTTTAAAAGCAACACTAGGTACTGACGATGTAGAAGTTAAACTAGATGATTCATTTGGCTTTGCAGCTCAAGCTGGTTTTAACTACATGATGAGTGAAAACTGGGGCCTTCATGGCATGGTTTCACTAATCGACATCGATACAGACGCTACAGTTTATGCTGACGGCGCAAAAGCATTAACTTCAACTGTAGAAATCGACCCAGTTGTTGCTATGTTCGGTGTTAAATACAAATTCTAACTTTCATTTTGTGAAAGCCCATACGCACAAAAAGGCCATATATTGGCCTTTTTTATTTAATTCTCATAGCCAATTCCATATTAAAAACTAGCTTAGTGTATCCTCTCTGACCAACTAATGAATTTAGGTTGCACCTCAAAAATAAACCATTTTATATCATTAGTTTTTAAT
>NZ_JAKEVN010000198.1:0-3694 GCF_022398505.1 Pseudoalteromonas sp. Isolate3
TATATAAATAATTTTAAAATAGCTAACTAGGGAGAGGTCAATGCCTTTATTGCGATGGCTAAGTATTATAGTTTTCAGCTCATTGTTAGTTGCCTGTGGCGGCGGTGGGTCATTAGAGAATGATAGTGGTTCACTTGGTGGTGGGGATGATGGTACAACCGATAACCCAAGTTTTGTCGTTGCTGTTCAAGGTTTCGTAAAGGACTCAGATCAAGAATCGAGCTCAGTAACATCTGATACACCATTAACTATATTAGCTTCTCTGACCAGTAATGGTGATGCGGTTTCAAGTGAAGTTATAAGCTTTAGTTTAGATGGTGACATTGGCTTGCTTGATCCTGTTTCTGGTACTGCTCTGACTAATGCTGGTGGTGTCGCGTCAATTACACTAACTGCGGGTGATACTGCGGGTGCAGGGATTATTACTGCTACTTATGTTGTTGGTGATGAAACATTCAGTGATACCTTTGGCTTTACATCAGATGGCTCTGAAACAGATGACTCAAGTGTTAGTGGCAGTATTACTCTTGATGTGTCAATTTTAGACAGCACAGGCTCGCCATTTACAGTTGAAAACCCTGTTAGCAAAGATAATAAAGGGACAGTTACTGCAACCTTATTAGAAGAAGAACAGCCTTTACAGGGGCAGCTAATTTCTTTTACAACAAATTATACAGGCAAAATCACTCCTGTATTAGGCACTGCATTAACTGATGCAAATGGTGAAGCTTCAGTAACGTTAAGCAGTGGTGATTCTAAAGGGGCTGGTCAAGTTGTTGCTACATACACGGATGAAAGCGGTAACACAATCACTAAAATCGCAGGCTTTATTTCAAATGGTGATGATGCCCCTGTTGAAAGTGCCGAAGCGGAACTTGATATCAAGCTGTTACAAGGGTGCGCAACTAACTGGGAGGCTAATCGTAATACAACATCACTTGAAACAACTTACCTAGCTTCAGGGTGTAGCGTCGTAAATCAGTTTTCATCTGACGAACTCATCGACGTTATGGTAAAAGTGACTGATACAAGTTCGGGTGATGGTATCGACGGTATTATCGCTGAGCTTTCGACTGATCTTGGCGCTTTATTACCAGAATCAGGAAAAGCGCTTACTGACAACTTTGGTTTTGCAATTTTAAAACTACAACCTGGCGCAAATAGTGGTGCAGGTGAAGTATCTGTAACTGCTAAATCTGTGACTGCATCGAAAGCATTCGAAATTGCAACTGCTGAGTTAAGTGTAGAAATTTCAAATGGCTTATATAACAAGGTAGATGACGCCGGTAATGTAATTGATGACGAATTTGTGCCACTTGCAGCGGGTGCAACAACGGTTATTACAGTTAGTATTTATGATGCTGACGGTGAGCTGTTTGTAACGCCATTAGATGTTGAGTTTACATCTGGTTGCGTTGAATCTGACCTCGCTGTTATGGATGACACCGCAACGAGTATTAGCGGTATTGCAACTGCAACATATAGAAGTAACGGCTGTAACACAACACAAGGTGATACGGTCACAGCAACAGTCCTTACCGGGGGAACACCAAAAGTTGTTTCAGTGAATGTGCCAGTATCGGCCGCAGCTGTAAGTTCGATTGAGTTTGTTGAAGCTACCGAGAATGTAATTGCACTAAAAGGGACTGGTGGTGTATCTCGCAAAGAAATTAGTCAACTTACATTTAAGTTAACTGACGAAATTGGTAATACGGCAAAACAAAAGCGATTAGATTTTCGTTTGAGCTCGACTAATGGTGGCATTTCACTTTCTGAAGTAACAGATGCGACAGGTTATTCGCATGCAAGTGTTTCTACAGATTCAGAGGGCTTAGCAAGAATTCAAGTTAATTCAGGCTTTGTACCTCAAGCTGTTCGCGTACAAGCGTGCTACATACCAGATGAACTGATTCCTGAAAACCAAAACGATAATGTAACTTGTTGGAAAGAGCTTTATGATGAATGCCTTCTTGATGAATCTGAGCGAGATAACAATGTTTCATGTCCAACAGGTCAGCTTTCTTTAGTTTCATTAGATGAGCAAGTAACAACCGTATCTGATCTTGTTTCAATTAGTTCAGGTTTACCTGATGGTAATAGTTTTACGGCTGCCCCAACAAACTTTAATGTCGAAGCATTAAATTATAACGGTGATCATGAGGAAATTAACGTTTATCTTGCAGATCATTTTAATAATCCTGTACCTGATGGCACATCTGTATATTTAACAACAGAAGGCGGTGCTATAGGAACAATTGATGGCACAGAGTTTAACCCTCAGCTTGAGTGTAATACAGTTGATGGACAATGTGTTGCCCAGTGGCGTTCACAAAATCCAAAACCATTTACAGAAGCTAAGTGGGGTAACAGAATCAACAGCATTAATCCAAAAACTGATGCAATTAACTGTGATCTTTACTTTGGAGCCGCAGCGCCTTGTATGGCAGGTATTTTAAACGCTGCATTCAATGAAAATGGCGTACCGCTAGGAGGCCGTGCCACAGTACTTGTCACAGCAAAAGGTCAAGAGTCATTCATCGACATTAATGGTAACGGCCGTTTTGACACCAACGAATATTACAGTGGCTATGACCTGACAGAAGCATTTATCGATCATAATGAAAATGGTTTTTATGATGGTTTAGCAGCAATTTACGACCCAGTTACTGCATCAGTGACAAAGGCTGCTGAAAATTGTCAAGAAGGTGCTACTGATGATCCGTGTAGTCCAGAAAATACGAATGCCGGACACTTCGAAGAAAGCTGGGATATTGACCTTAATGGCATGCATACACTAGCGGATGGAAAATATAATGGTTTAGTATGTAAGTCAGAGGCAACAACGCCAACAGATGGTGATACTTTTGAAAGCCTATGTACTAAAGAATTAGTTGATATTCGAGATTCGTTTGAAATTATTATGTCTGGTAGTACTGCGTACAGTCGATTTGTAGTTACAAAAAATGAGCTGCGTAGCCGATTTGCAGATGCTCTTGCTGAAACAACTGAAGATGATCCTACAGTTTTCACAGATAATGCAATGCAACTAGCGCAAGATATCGAAGAATGTAATAACATTTACCGCCAAGCTGATACACAATCTGGGGCAATTATTCTAAGTTTAGAGCCAACAGATAATACAGATTACTGTGATGTTGGTTCGATTAACATAACTACTGCAGATTCAGGTAATCAATTAGCCGCATTAACTTTTGCAGTTTATTACTCTGATATTTTTAATAATCCAATGCCTGCAGGGACCAGTGTTTCAGTAACTGCAGATAATGGAGAATACAGCGGCACTGATGGCTTTGAGCTTCGAAATTCAGCTGCGACAGCAGCGTTTGGAGAAGTTTTATCAATAAGTCGAGAGTCAGAAGGAAATGATAAAACTGAAGGCTTTTTAACTGTTGAATTTACAACTGGAAAAGGCAACATTTCAACTGCTCGAATTGCAATTACTGATGATGGCTAATAAGTAGTTATTTGTTTAAATTTAAAAAAATGCCAACCAGAAGGTTGGCATTTTTGTTGCTGTTCTATATATTCCCCTTGAAATTACCGCAAAACGCCACATTGACTAAATTAGCAACAAAAATTGTTTAATTATTCAGTCAATGAAGAAAAGTTTCGATTAAAAGCTTGTAACAATTGGTGTTTGTAGATATACCTATAAATATTCGTGCTCCAATGT
>NZ_JAKEVN010000199.1:0-3681 GCF_022398505.1 Pseudoalteromonas sp. Isolate3
GTAGTAGAATAACTACTTTTTACCTTGAACACACAATAACAATAAGATTTGCGCGGAGCGAAATTATGAAAAAACTGCTACTTTCACTAGCCATTGCGTCAGCCATTACTGGCTGTGGTGGAGGGGAAACATTAGAAGATGTAAAAAATGATAATCCACCTGTTCTCCCAACCGCGACAGTAAAATTTGACCCAGCAAATAGTGTGATCTCAGTACCAAATGATTTATTAATGAGTGGTACTCTTGATGGCACTTTAAACATGCCAGGTGAATTAGATGACAACAATGTTAGTGTTGAACGTGCAGCGTATGCTGATCCACAACTTGCACTTGGCGCACTTGATGGTTGGTCAACACAAACTCCGTTTAAAATCGATTTAACTTTTCCTGCGGGTATCTCACTTGATACGGCATCTGCTGCTTCTCCTGGTGCAGTACGTATATTTGAAGTAATCATGGGCGCAAGCCAAACAGATGAAACTTGTTCGCAAGTGCCTGCGGGTATTGCCTGTAAATTGGTGTCTGAATTAACCTTTGGTGTTGACTTTATTACTCAAGGTTCTGGCGATGCTGTGGCTGTGATCCCACTTAAACCGTTCAAAGCTGGTAGTACCTATATTAACGTTTTAACAACGTCATTAATGGACTCTGAAGGACGTTCAATTGAGCCTTCTTCAACTTACGCGTTAGTGAGCGAAGAGACAGCACTTATCACTGATTCACAGAAGTCACTTCAAGCGGTTATCAATAGCTATGAAGATGCAGTGACATCAGGTGGTGCAATCACAAAAGATGAAATTATCTATTCAGCAGCGATGACAATGCAGTCAGCAGGTCAAGTGCTTGGTACAGTTAAGCAACTCCTAGCAGCGAGTCTTTCGCAACCAGCCTTGCCGACACCTATGGTTCAAATTCCTGAGCAACCGGTTATTACAGTCGAGCAAGTATTTGCATCGCAAGGTATTACAGGTGTTTCACCCGTTTTTGGTGGGGTGCAATATCAAAAAGGTAGCGTGATGTTACCTATGTATTTAGCAACTCCTACAGGTAAAACGGTTGATGATTTATCTGCGACTTATTGGCAAGGGCTTTGTGACAGTGGTGTTGCTGTTTTAGGCTATGCAGCTGCAGCGGGTGATTCATTCCCAACCGATCCTATTAGCGAAACTGATGGCCTTTGTATGGCGTTAAGTGGAGGCAAGTTACGTGATTTAGGCTTAGATCAAACAAAACACTTAACTAAGTACAACACAATTCCAAAAACACAAAGCATTGCTAATGTGCCAGTGCAAATTACTAAACCAATTTTACCTGTTATTAATGCAGTGCGAGCTCAGCTTGGCTTAGACGCATTGAGCATGCCTGAGACAGGCTGGCCTGTTGTTATCCTTCAGCACGGCATTACTTCTAAAAAAGAAGATATGCTAGCAATTACAGCGCAATTAACAATGCAAGGTTTTGCAACGGCTGCAATCGATCACCCAATGCATGGTGAGCGTGGTGTAGATGTAGACGGCGACGGTACTGACGACTTTAATGCCTCTACAGGTTCTGTACTAAGTTACATGAATTTACAGTCTTTATTGGTAGCTCGTGATAGTTTACGTCAGTCTGTAGCTGATTTGCTTGGTTTGCGTTTAGGCTTGAACTTTACTGGTGCTGCTGATTTAAATGCGCAAGATGTATCATTCTTAGGACATTCATTAGGCTCTGTTGTTGCACCAGCTTTTGTTGCTGTGACTAATGCACCTTTAGCAGCTCAAGTTGACCCAATGTTCAACGTTAAAAGTGTAGCTCTTGCCAGTGGTGGCGGTGGTATTGCAAACTTCTTGATTGAATCAAATACATTTGGTCCTTTTGTACAAGGTTCTGTATTACTTGCGGCTGGTACTGCAGAGTCAGCAGAGTTTGGCGCTTATACTCAAAATGAAGCATTATCTAACTGTGGTTCACTTGCTTCAAATCAAACAGCTTATGTTACATGTGCTTATAAAGAGTACATAGGTTCGTTAACAGTAGCTGGTGAAACCGAAAAATTAGCTAACATTCAAAGTGTGGTAACTCAGTTTGCATTTGCAGCTCAAACAGCGCTTGATAGTGGCGACCCTTCTAACTATGCAGCATCAGTTGCAGCTCTTGGCACACCAGTTTACATGAGTGTAGTTGTCGGTGATGGTGCGAACAATAATGCTGATATGGTTATTCCACCAATGGTAGCGAGTAATCCAATTGCAGGTAGTTTACCTCTTGCTAATCTAATGGGTTTAACAACAGTTGCACAAACACAAGGCCCAACAGCGGACGCAATGAGCTATGTTGTTAAATTTACCAAAGGTCACCACAGCTCAGTATTAACACCTGTTGCTACACCTGACTCAGGCGCAACGGCCGAAGAAAGTGCTGCAGCAACGGCTGAAATGCAATTGCAAATCGCGACTTTCTTAGCAAGCCGTGGTCAGTATCTTCAGGTTACAAACTCAGATGTTGTCACTGAATAAACGAAACCTTGTTAATTAAGTAATAACCAATTAAGTAAAAAGCCACTTCATGTGGCTTTTTTTTGCTTTAAAGCGTGGTAAATTGTGGCGAATCATTAATAAATGGAGAGTTTGATTGGAATTTTTATACGAATATGGGTTATTTTTTGCCAAGACCCTCACATTTGTCATCGCAATTGCAGTGATTGTTGCCATTATTATGGGCGCTGCAGTGAAACCCAAAGCTAAAAAAGGTGAGATAACAATTGATGACTTAAGTGAACAACTTGACGATTTAAAGCAAAGTTTTATTGAAAACACCCTTTCAAAGAAAGAGCTTAAAGCACACCACAAGCAGCAAAAACTCGAGGCCAAAAAACAGCAAAGCGACGAGCCAAAAGCGCGCTTATATGTCATAGATTTTAACGGCAGTGTTGATGCTCATGAAGTAGAAAGCCTAAGAGAAGAAATTACGGCTATTTTAACTATTGCTGATAAAGAAAAAGATCGCGTGCTTATTCGTCTAGAAAGTGGTGGTGGTGTGGTTCACGGTTATGGTCTTGCAGCATCACAGTTACAGCGCTTACGTAATGCCGAAATTCATTTAACTGTTGCCATAGATAAAGTAGCAGCCAGTGGAGGGTATATGATGGCGTGTGTTGCCAATGAGATTGTCGCAGCACCATTTGCAATTGTAGGCTCAATCGGTGTTATTGCACAAATTCCTAACTTTAATAAAATCTTGAAAAAGAATGATGTGGATTTTGAGCAAATCACAGCGGGTGAGTACAAACGTACTTTAACTATCTTTGGTGAAAATACCGATAAAGGTCGTGAAAAATTCAAAGAAGAAATTGAACAAACTCACGGTTTATTTAAAACCTTTGTTAGTAAGCAGCGTCCATCTCTTGATATTGATACTGTTGCTACAGGTGAGCACTGGTTTGCAACTCAAGCGTTTGATAAAGGCTTAGTTGACAAGATTGATACCAGTGATGACATTTTATTGAGCCAAGCTAAAGAGCGCCAAATCTTTAAAGTGAAATACCGTATTAAGAAAAATTTAAGTGACAAATTAGCTATTGGTTTAAGTTCGGGTGTAAGTAAAGCGGGTGTGAGTTTAATGTCTCGCTTAAAAGGCTTAAACCCTTAGGTTGTGCTAAATATAAAATTAAAATAAAAAACCCGCTGTTCAAGCGGGTTT
>NZ_JAKEVN010000002.1:0-104179 GCF_022398505.1 Pseudoalteromonas sp. Isolate3
TTTTTTAATCAATATATACTAGCAGTCTCCGATTCTAATTGGGAGTCCATTTAGGGAAAATATAAGTGATTTTATTAAAGCGAACTTTACAATTTATTATCATTTGCTCATTCTTAGGGCTAATCACTTTAGTTGGTCTATACTATTACGTTAAACCTGACATTCCTAGCGTTCAGGTACTAAAAGACGTTCAATTACAAACACCTATGCAAGTATTCTCACGCGATGGTTTATTGATTAACCAATTCGGTGAAAAACGACGCATTCCCGTTACGATAGATCAAATCCCTCAACCATTAATCGATGCTATTTTAGCAACAGAGGATAATCGCTTTTACGAGCATATCGGTATCGATCCAATTGGTATTGTTCGTTCTGCCATTGTACTCATATCCACAGGTGAAAAGAAACAAGGCGCAAGTACGATAACTATGCAGCTTGCCCGTAACTTCTTCTTAACCCGAGAAAAAGCATACATCCGTAAAGTCAAAGAGATCTTCATCGCTTTACATATCGAAAGTATATTAACTAAAGACGAAATCCTCGAATTATATTTAAATAAAATTGAACTTGGTAACCGTGCTTTTGGTATTGGTGCTGCAGCACAAGTTTATTACGGTAAGGAATTAAATGAACTTACCTTGGCGCAAATGGCAATGATTGCAGGTTTACCTAAAGCACCTTCAGCACTAAACCCTATACGTAACCCTACCCGTGCTAAAAGCCGTCGTAATGTTGTTTTAGGACGTATGTTAACCGAAAAGTACATTACGCAGAGTGAATACGCAGAAGCCACTAAGGCGCCTATTACTGCAAAATTCCACGGCGCAGAAATTGAAGTGTATGCACCATATATCTCTGAGATGGTGCGTGCTGATATGGTTGAACGTTATGGCCATGAGCGCGCTTATAATTCTGGTTTTAAGGTCTACGCTAGCGTTGACTCAAATATTCAGCAAGCAGCACAAGATGCCATTGTTGATAACCTACATGCTTACGACATGCGTCATGGCTACCGTGGTGCTACGGCACAGTTATGGGACAGTGAAAACGAGAGCCCACTTAGCCAAGAAGAAATCTTAAATAAACTAAAAGATGTTAAAGAATTTGGCCCGTTATTGGCTGGTGTTGTAACAAATGTCGCAGAGCAGTCAATCGATGTGCTTTTAAAAAGCGGCGAACAAGTTACTATTGAGTGGGATGGCTTAAAATGGGCACGTAAATATATTACGCGATACCGTCAAAGCTTCGCACCAAAAACCGCTGGTGAAATCCTAACGGCTGGAGCGCAAATTTGGCTGCGTAAAAATGCAGATGACAGCTATATATTAAGCCAAGTGCCCGAAGCTTCGAGCGCATTGGTTTCACTAGATCCACAAGATGGTCGTATTAAAGCGATTGTTGGTGGTTATAGTTTTGAGCAAAGCCAATACAATCGTGCAGTCCAAGCAAAACGCCAAGTAGGTTCAAACATTAAGCCGTTTATTTATTCAGCGGCACTTGAAAATGGATATACACTCGCTTCTATTCTGAATGATGCACCAATTAATCAGTGGGATAAAAGTCAAGGTGTCGCATGGCGCCCGAAAAACAGTCCTGCGGTTTATAATGGACCTATCCGTATTCGTAGAGCACTTGCCCAGTCGAAAAACGTAATTTCGGTACGCTTATTACGTGGTGTTGGTCTTGAGCGCACAGCCGATCATTTGCTTAAGTTTGGTTTTTTAAACAGTGATATTAACCGTAGTGAATCGCTGGCACTTGGCAGCGCCTCTATCACTCCTCTTGAACTTGCGAGGGGGATGAGTACTTTTGCTAATGGTGGGCACTTAATTACTCCATACTTTATTTCAGAAATTCAAGACTCTGCCGGAAATGTGTTATTTAAAACAGAGCCTGAACTTGCCTGTGATGAACCACAACAAGCCATTACCCCTGAATTTGCATCTCTGGATGATACTCAGATAAATATTCCAAATACTCAGGTTACTAGCGCCCCACGTTGTGCACCACGAATCATTTCAAAGCAAAATGCTTTCTTAATTTCACAAGCTATGCACAGTGCTATTTGGGGTGGCGGTAGCTGGACTCATAAAACGGGTTGGAGTGGTACAGGCTGGCGTGCACAAGCCCTTGGTCGTCGTGACCTAGCCGGTAAAACAGGTACCACCAATGACTCTGTTGATACTTGGTTCAGCGGCTTTAACCGCAATGTGATGACTTCGGTATGGGTTGGTTTTGATAACCCAGGTAAGGCCCTTGGCCGTTCGACCTATAATAATAACCTCGATAAATCGCAAATATCTGGTGCAGAATCAGGCGCTAAAACAGCGCAACCGGCATGGGTCGACTTTATGCGTGCAGCCCTTGATGGTATGCCAGAAGCACCTATTGAACTTCCTGAGGGGCTAGTATCGGTTCGTATCGACTTAGCGACGGGCCTTTTAAGCCATAAAAACGATTACACTAGTCGCTTTGAGTACTTTATTAAAGGCACTGCGCCAACCAAGTATGTACTTGATCAACCTACTGATGTGTTTGAAGAAAAGCTCAGCACAGAAGAAGAGCTGTTTTAAGCAATTTGTATAAGTAGTTGTGATAATAAAAAAGCGCCCAAAGGGCGCTTTTTGCTTAGCCATTTAAACTAAGATCAGCAAAATTATTTTAGGTTATTCACTAACCAATAAAGATCTGAGTGAATCCCCGCTGCGGTGACCTCTTTGCCCGCTCCAGGGCCTTGGATCACCAATGCATTATCTAAATACCACTGTGAATTAATTACAAAGATATTATCGCCCGGTTTAAGACCTGCTAGTACATCATCTTTGCCAACATTGACTAAGCCAACTTGTGCTTTGACCTTACCATCTACTAATGTAATAGCACCGGTATAGCGCACAACTTTATCTTCAGTTGCAGCCAAGTTTGCTTTTTCAGTCATAAAATCATCGAGTAGCTGCTTATTTGCAAGAAAATCTTGCCAACTACCTATTGCTAACGCTTCAGGCATGAGTGGAGTTAAAGCAATGTCATCAAGCTCTAAATCAAGACCGAGATCTCGCGCTAAAATTAGCAGTTTACGCTGCATATCGCGGCCAGATAAATCTTCACGAGGATCTGGCTCTGTATAGCCCATTTGCTGAGCTTGAAGCACTAAATCTGAAAACGGCACACTGCCATCATAGCTGCTGCATAACCATGACAAGGTACCTGAAAATACCCCTTCAATACGGTTAATTCTGTCACCACTATTTTGTAAATCAGCTAAAGCAAAATTAATTGGTAAACCTGCCCCCACACTGGTGTTATAGCGCCACAATAAATTTCGCTCGGCTAAATTATTACGTAATGTTTGATACCAACTACTTGCGGCGGTGCCAGCATATTTGTTTGCACTGATCAAATGGCAGTTAAGTTCTATAAAATCAGGATAAAACTGACTAAAGGCCTCACTGGCTGTAATATCAATCACTACTTTGTGTTCATAATCAAGCTCATTGATACGTGCTAATAACTCAGCTTTGTTGTAGCTTTGCGCTTCGTTGTGCCATTGCTCTTGCCATGTTTCAGTATTTAAACCACTGGCACTAAAAAGCATTTGCTTTGAGCGTAAAAGAGCAACAACTTTTACTTTATACTGAGCAGATAAACGAGCAAACTGAGCTTGTAGTTGCGATAAGAACACCTCACCCACATTACCAAGACCAGCAACGATAATGGCCAGCTCTTGGCCTTTGTTGACTAATTTGTCATGTAGAAGAGTTAAAACATCACTATCAATTGCCTGGTCATTTAAGATCAACACATAGTTATCATCTTGTTGTACAAAACGAGGATGAATGCTTTGCTCTTTTAAAAGCGCTGTCGCTTGATCTGTAAGCGTAATTACATCAGTTGTTGGTGCAACCACTGCACAACCACTTAAATTAGACTCAACAATATTGGCGCGACCCGCTAAGTGGCCTACAACCTGATGAGTGCTTTGGCCTGGCACTAATAAGTAAGTATCGCCATCTTTAGTAAAGTGGTGCAGGCTGTGCTGGATTAACTGGCTTAGTTCACCTACTTCACCACTACTAAGTTTATCAACCCGTAATAAATCGATGTTATCTAAGGTAGTAATAAAACGTTTTGCTTTGCTATAGCCTTCTTTTACTACTTCGGTTGGCGTTGCATCGCAATCAAAGCTACTTCTAACAACTAGCTTGATCTCGGTGCCTTTTAACGGCGATAACGTCTTAGCATGCAGTACAGGATTACCTAAACGTGCTAATAAGTTAGCTTGCTCGCGACAAACCTTGGCATATTTAAGCGCATTTTTAACTTTACGAGGATCTGTACTAAACACGCCTTGTGTATCGGTCCATATAGACACTTGTTTCGCAAAAGTATAACTGGCCAGTAACGTCGCACTGTAATCACTGCCGTTGCGCCCTAATGTAACCGTATTGCCTTGGCAATCCACAGCTATAAAGCCCGTTACTACGTTTATGTGTGACTTACTAATTATACTTGTGCATTGCTGCTGATTTTTTTGATGTAATAGTTGCCCGTCATTTAAAGTAAATAACTGCCTTGCATCAACATCTTGCGCAGCGACACCGAGCTGATTTAGGTAAGCGGCCAACAAGCGCGCCGACCATACTTCACCATGGGCAAGTAAAGGCGCCTCAAGTAACTGCTGTTGACTAATTAATTCATTTAAAACCGCAAGCTCATCATTTAGCTGCGCCAACGCCTGTTGTTTATTCTGGCCTGTAAGTAATTGCTCAATTAAGGCTCGTTGATTGTTATCAATAAGCAATAAAATATCGCTAACAGCTTGCCTATCTTGCTGCTGGTAACTTTGCCAAAGTTTTACTAGAGTATCGGTTGTTTTACCTGATGCCGACACAACCACACAGTCACCCTGCTCTGTATTCGCTAGAACGATGTTAGCTACCGCATGATAACGATCTGCAGAGCTTAAGCTTGAGCCACCAAATTTATGAACAATATTTACCATCTCTTCTACCACAATGCCGTATGCGCAGGCGTTAACTTAAATGACGCGTTTTGTTGTGTATCTTGCTGTGTTTGTTTTACTTCAGCTTTAGCAGCTTGCTGGCCTTGACCTGGTTTTACTAAATTGAAAACACGGTCTAAATCTGCGATAAGATCTTTTACATCTTCAATGCCTACAGAAATACGGATCAAAGTATCGCCCACACCGGCTTCAAGGCGCGCTTTAGGCTCCATGCCTGCGTGGGTCATTGTTGCAGGGTGACAAATCAAGCTTTCTACCCCACCTAACGACTCTGCAAGGCTAAAGTCTTTAAGACTGGTTAAAAACGCTGCAGCATCGTTAATGTCGCCTTTAATATCAAAGCTCACCATGCCACCAAAACCACGTTGCTGTGCTTTAGCAAGCTCATGTTGTGGGTGAGAAGCAAGGCCTGGATAATAAACTTGGCTTACAAAAGGAGAGTTTTCTAAATACTCCGCAATCGCAAAAGCATTTTCTTGATGCTGCTTTAAACGCACATTTAAAGTACGTAAACCACGAAGCGTTAAGTAACTGTCAAATGGTGCACCAGTAATACCGATATTATTTGCCCACCAAGCAAGCTCATCACCTAGCTCTTGCGTAGCAGCAATCACCGCACCGCCAACCACATCAGAGTGACCATTAATATATTTAGTAGTTGAGTGAACAACAATATCAACACCAAACTCAATTGGGTTTTGCAGCGCAGGTGATAAGAAGGTGTTATCAGCCGCAACTAAAGCATCACACTGCTTAGCAATACTAGTGATTGCTTTAATATCTGTTAAACGCAAGATTGGATTACTTGGCGTTTCTATCCAAATCAACTTAGGTTTAATCGATAAAATTTCTTGGAGATTTTCAGATTTCGTTAAATCCAAAACTTTTAGTTTTAACAGGCCACGCTTTTCAAGCGAAGTGAATAAACGATAACTACCACCATAGCAGTCATGTGGGATCACTAAGGTGTCGTCACTGTTTAATAGCTGAGTCGCTAAATGCACTGCTGACATACCTGTTGCAGTAATAATACCTCTAGCGCCACCTTCAAGTTCAGCTAAGGTTTCAGCTAAGATATCGCGATTCGGGTTACCGCTGCGGCCATAGTCATACTGGCGCTTAGTATCAAAATCAGCAAATGAATAGGTGGTTGATAAGTAAATGGGCGGTACAACCGCGCCATGATGTTTATCGGCTTCGATGCCGTGACGAACAGTAATCGTCGCTTTATTTTTATCGCTCATTTCATCACCTATTCCTGAATTGGATGTTTAGACGTCTAAAAGGTTAGATGATCAAATATGAGAAGTCAAAGCATTTATTGCTCACACATAGAAGTTTATACATTTACACCACTAGATGGCTAAATAACTAGTATTTGACTATCTTTTTTAAAGAGATAGAATTTCCGCATCTTGCGCTGTGAATAAGGCGTAAATCACTGACAACCGAGGCAACGAAACAACTTATGGCTAAATGGAACGGTGAATACATTCACCCATATGCAGAACACGGTAAAAAATCAGAACAAGTAAAAAAGATTACCGTATCAATCCCACTTAACGTATTAAAAGTATTAACTGACGAGCGTACACGCCGCCAGATCAATAACCTGCGTCATGCGACGAACAGCGAGTTATTGTGTGAAGCTTTCTTACATGCTTTTACAGGTCAACCATTACCAAATGATGACGACCTTCGTAAAGACAACCCTGAAAAGGTACCTGAAGAAGTTAAAAGAATTATGCAAGAAATGGGGTTAGATATCCCAGTGCTTGATTCAGAATAAGTATTTCGGCCATCGGATCACCGCCGATAATCGCAGATATAAAAAAACTCAGCCAAGGCTGAGTTTTTTATTAGCGTTATACAATTTGAGTAATTAAGTTTAACGCATGTAATCTTCTGGCATCTCGATTTGCGCTACACCTGACTCCACTGCAGCTTCAGCAACAGCACGTGCAATACGAGGTAATAAACGCGGGTCCATTGGCTTAGGAATGATGTACTCAGCACCAAACTCTAGTGACTCAACACCAGCCGCTTTCAGTACTTCATTTGGTACAGACTCTTTAGCGATACCACGAATAGCGTGTACTGCTGCAATTTTCATTTCATCATTAATTGCCGTTGCACGCACATCAAGCGCACCGCGGAAAATAAACGGGAAGCAAAGCACGTTATTTACTTGATTAGGGAAGTCTGAACGACCCGTAGCCATTATTAAATCGTTACGTGCACTGTGCGCAACTTCTGGTGCAATCTCAGGATCTGGGTTTGAACACGCAAACACGACTGGTTTATCAGCCATTAGCTTAAGATCATCTGCAGTTAATAGGTTAGGACCTGATACACCAACGAATACATCAGCATCAGCAATAACATCTTGTAATGTACGCTTATCAGTATTATTAGCGAATAGTTGCTTATACTCGTTTAAGTCATCACGACGAGTATGGATCACACCTTTACGGTCAAGCATATAGATGTGCTCACGTAGTGCGCCACATTTAATTAAAAGCTCCATACAAGCAACTGCGGCAGCACCGGCACCTAAACATACAATAATGGCATCTTCGATATCTTTACCTTGTACTTCAAGGGCATTAAGCATACCGGCGGCAGTAACAATAGCTGTACCATGCTGGTCATCATGGAAAACGGGAATATCACAGCGTTCAATAAGCGCTTTTTCGATTTCAAAACATTCTGGTGCTTTGATATCTTCTAAGTTGATACCACCAAAGGTATCAGCAATATTAGCAACCGTATTGATGAAATCTTCTGTTGTGCGGTGTTTTACTTCAATATCAATTGAATCAAGGCCAGCAAAACGTTTGAATAGTAAGGCTTTACCTTCCATTACAGGTTTTGATGCAAGCGGACCTAAGTTACCTAAACCTAAAATTGCGGTACCGTTTGAAATAACCGCAACCATGTTACCTTTACCTGTGTACTTATAGGCATTTGCTGGATCAGCAGCAATTTCGCGGACCGGTTCAGCCACACCTGGGCTATAAGCTAAAGCGAGATCGTTAACCGTTTCGGCTGGCTTGGTTAGTTCAACACTAATTTTACCTGGAACGGGGTGAGCGTGGTAATGTAATGCTTGTTCACGAAAATCTGACATAACGCGATAGTATCCTGCAAAAAGTTAAAAAGTGAGAGAGCTTGCATCAGTACGATACCTGTAATGTATAAAAATTCCAAGTATTATCAGGTCTATCCTGTTATAAGCTATATCGCTTAATTTTAAAGGATTTCCCCACAATTTCTGTGCATAGTTGCGATTAATTAGACATAAAAATTCACCTATTTATGGCCTTTTAAGCACGTGTTTTTGTATTTTGTATGCACGAACACTGCAAATAGCCGAAATTAACCTAAAACCGCCATTTCAACGAAGTTCACAGCATTTAATTACGAAATTATTTAAAATTATTATTTTTAATAACTTTTAGATACCAATACGCTTAATTAAGTATTATTGCGGATTGGTATGCATTTATACAAAAAAGAATATAGCCAAGGGTTTACACTTTGTCTGCACAATTAGCGACATAGTGGGCATAACACTCAGAAATAGTTATGCAAAAGAAATAAGTGAAGATGGTAAGTTAGTGATGAGTTCAAAGTATACTTAATGAATTTTAGGTATAAAAAAAGCACCCTAAGGTGCTTCTTTTAACTAAACAGCAGAAATTACTTCTTGCTGCTAAGTGCACCGAAGCGCTTGTTGAAACGATCAACACGGCCGCCAGTGTCTAGAATCTTTTGCTTACCAGTGTAAAACGGGTGACACTCAGAACATACGTCTAAGTGGATGTCTTTACAAAGAGTTGAGCTAGTTTCGAATTTGTTACCACATGAACAAGTTGCAGTGATAGCTTCGTACTTAGGGTGAATACCTTCTTTCATAGGGAACCTCTAGTTAAGGCCGTATCGCTCTCCAAACCCGAAGTCTGGCACCATACGCAGTTAATACAATTAATAGGCCGCGTATTTTATAGCTCAAGTGACCTTGCGACAAGCTTTAAATTCATCTTTCGCTAAAAAAATAATCAAGTGGCCTGTTGTTCAGTATTTGTTGGTAGGTTTTTAACAGTAATTTTAGTACATTATCCTTCTATCTTTGTTTCAGTTGAGTTGTTATGCACTTTGTAGAAGTTGCCATAAAAGTCCCTTTACAGCGTACCTTCGATTATAAAGTTGAACAGCTGCTGCATAGCCCTGACTTAAAGCCAGGTATGCGAGTTCGTGTGCCATTTGGCAGTCAAAAAAAGGTCGCTGTGGTACTCGCTCTAAAAACATCAACAGAAGTTCCTGCAGACAAAATTAAAGCTATAATTGATGTAATAGACGACACACCAGTTTTATCAGAGCAGCATCTAGCCTTGCTAAAATTTACTGCCCGCTACTACTGTTACCCATTGGGTGAAACCATTCATACGGCACTTCCGGCTGCTTTAAGACAAGGCGAATGTCCAGATAAAACCAGTATTAATATGGTTGAGCTGACCGATAAAGGCGCAAAGCTTCCATCACTAAAAGCAAAAACCCAGTTGAGTTTATTAAAGCAGCTAGCCGAATCGGGCAAATCATCTGTTACTGAATTAAAAGCACTCGGATTTACAAAAAAAACCATCGACGGCCTACTCGATAAAGAATTGATCACTCAGTTTATCGAACATGATAACCAATGGCAGCAACGCGTGCCGACCGTTGGAAACAAACCAATTCTTAATAAAGAGCAAGCCGTTGCCTGTACCAGCATTAATCAAGCTTGCGGCTTTACTAGCTTTTTACTTGAAGGGGTTACCGGAAGTGGTAAAACTGAAGTGTATTTGCAATGCCTAGAAGAAGTACTTAAAAAAGGTCAACAAGCCTTAGTATTAGTGCCCGAAATTGGCTTAACACCTCAAACCGTTAACCGTTTTCGTCGCCGATTTCCTGATACACCAATTATGCTATGGCATTCAGCACTAACAGACAATGAACGCTTACAAACCTGGCGTTTCTGTGAAAAAGGCAGTTGTGCCATAGTGATCGGTACACGTTCGAGTATTTTCTTACCCTTTTTATCGCTTGGGATGATCATTGTTGATGAAGAGCACGACAGCTCGTTTAAACAGCAAGACACGTTACGTTATCATGCCAGAGATTTAGCCGCTTATAGAGCATACCAGCATAATATTCCACTGGTTTTAGGTAGCGCCACACCGGCACTTGAAACCTTACACAAAGCAATTAATAACAAATATCAGTTATTGAGTCTTACTGAACGCGCCCAAACCAGCACTGATAATCAGTTCCAATTAATCGATATGAAAGGCCAACCAGAACAAGCTGGTATTGCCCATGCCAGCCTTGCCTATATGCGTCAACATTTAGAGCGAGGCAAGCAAGTGATGGTGTTTTTAAACCGCCGAGGTTTTTCACCTACCCTCATATGTCATGAGTGTGGTTGGCTAAGTGAGTGCTCACGTTGTAGCACTAGCGCAACCTTTCATAAAGCCATTGGCCAAATGATTTGTCACCACTGTGGTGAGCAACATCAGGTGCCCCATCAGTGTCCAGATTGTGGCAGCACGCAGATTTTTCCAAATGGTAAAGGCACTGAGCAAATTGAAGAGTTTTTAACACAAACCTTCGCTGATATTCCGATTAGTCGTATTGACCGCGACTCAACCCGTCGTAAAGGCAGCTTAGAGAAAGCACTTGATGATATTAATCAAGGTGGTGCTCGTATCTTAGTCGGTACGCAAATGTTGGCAAAAGGCCACCACTTTGCCGATGTGAGTCTCGTTTTAATCTTAGATGTCGATAGTGGTTTATATTCCTGTGACTTTCGCGCGACAGAGCATTTAGCACAGCTAGTTACACAAGTGGCAGGCCGTGCTGGGCGAAGTGGTGAGCCAGGGCAAGTATTACTGCAAACTCACTTTCCTGAGCATCCACTACTACAAGACCTAGTAAATAATGGTTACCAAGATTTTGCCCGCTATGCACTCACAGAGCGAGAAGATGCGCAGCTTCCACCTGTCACTAATATGGCCATGGTTCGTGCAGAAGGGCATAACATTAATCAAGTGGTCGATTTTTTAACTGATTTGGTTCCTGTCCAGAACGTATCTGGTATACAATTGCTTGGTCCGATACCTGCGCCACTGGAACGTGTAGCAGGTAAATATCGCTTTCAATTACATATTCAGGCGCAGGAACGCTCTCACTTACACCAATATTTAGCGCAGATGGTTGACTATATAAGTACCAGTAAATTAGCGCAAAAGGTGCGTTGGAGCCTAGATGTTGATCCTATAGATATGATTTAAGGCCAATTAAGAATCATGGCACAACACGATTACATAAATAAAAAACCAGCAAATCGAAATAATAAAAAACAAGCCCCGGCAAAAAAGCCCTTCCCAATTTTTCTTGTTTTAATTGCGCTTATCTTAGTAGGCGGGTTTGGTTACGGCTTGTGGTATATCAAACATAATGCCGATCCTGAGTTAGTAGAGCAGCAAGCAAACCCAGTTAAAAAAGAAGAAGCTATCATTCCGCCTCCTAAAACGCCTGAGTTCATTAAGGAGATTAAAGAGCATGAAGTTCAAGTCGAGGTCAAAGAGATTGAACAAAAAGGCCCTTATGTAATGCAATGCGGCTCTTTTAGAACCATGGCACAAGCACAAACATTAAAAGCAAAAATCGCTTTTGCAGGCTTAGTTGCCGAGGTAAAGAAAACACAAGGCAGTAATGGTATTTGGTATAAAGTGCGCTTAGGCCCTTACGAAACCAAACGTTTAGCCGAAAGTGACAAGAATAAACTTAAACGCATCAAAATAATGGGCTGCGGAATTTGGCTTTGGACTTGATTTTAGTTCATTCACCCATATAAACACCTCATCAATCGCTTTTTACGAGCGGCTTCGCCGCTCGATGATGAGGAATAATCATGACCACTATTGTAAGTGTACGCCGCGACGACAAGGTCGTTATTGGTGGCGACGGCCAAGTTTCACTTGGTAATACCGTAATGAAGGGCAACGCCCGCAAAGTTCGACGTCTTTATAATGGCAAAGTAATCGCTGGTTTCGCTGGCGGTACTGCTGATGCCTTCACCCTTTTCGAACGATTTGAAAGCAAACTAGAAATGCACCAAGGTAACCTGACTAAGGCTGCCGTAGAAATGGCCAAAGATTGGCGTAGTGATCGCGCACTTAGAAAGCTCGAAGCACTATTAGCAGTCGCAGACGAAACTGCTTCATTAATTATCACCGGTAACGGTGATGTTGTGCAGCCAGAAAATGACCTAATTGCGATTGGCAGTGGTGGTAACTTCGCACAATCAGCAGCCACAGCGCTACTAGAAAATACCGACCTAAGTGCACGTGACATTGTAGAGAAAAGCCTAACAATTGCAGGCAATATCTGTGTATTCACGAATAATTTCCAAACTATTGAAGAATTGTAATAGGAACTGCCATGTCTGAGATGACGCCAAGAGAAATCGTTCACGAGCTTGATCAACATATTATTGGCCAAGCTAAAGCTAAAAAAGCAGTTTCAATCGCGCTACGTAATCGCTGGCGCCGTATGCAACTGAGCGACGATTTACGCGCTGAAGTAACACCAAAAAATATTTTAATGATTGGTCCTACTGGTGTGGGTAAAACTGAGATTGCTCGCCGCTTAGCCAAACTTGCTAATGCCCCTTTCATTAAAGTTGAAGCAACCAAGTTCACTGAAGTGGGCTATGTTGGTAAAGAAGTTGAAACGATCATCCGTGATTTAGTTGATATTTCAATTAAAATGACACGTGAACAACAAACTAAAAAATTTAAACACCGCGCTGAAGAAGCGGCAGAAGAACGCATTTTAGATGCTCTTTTACCACCAGCACGCGATACATTTGGTGAGTCAAAAACAGAAGAGAACTCTTCTACTCGTCAATCTTTCCGTAAGAAATTACGTGAAGGCCAATTAGACGACAAAGAAATTGATATCGATGTTGCACAAGCACAACCAAATGTTGAGATCATGGCTCCTCCTGGTATGGAAGAAATGACCAACCAGCTACAAAGCATGTTCCAAAATATGGGTGGTGATAAGCGCAGCAAGCGTAAGCTGAAGATCAAAGAAGCATTCAAACTATTAGTTGAAGAAGAAGCCGCAAAACTTGTTAATCCTGAAGAGTTAAAAGAGCAAGCTATCTTCGCGGTAGAGCAAAACGGTATCGTTTTTATCGATGAAATCGATAAAATCTGTAAACGTGGTGAAGCTTCTGGCCCAGATGTTAGCCGTGAAGGTGTACAACGCGATTTACTACCATTAATCGAAGGCTCAACGGTAAGCACTAAACACGGCATGGTTAAAACAGACCACATGTTGTTTATCGCATCAGGCGCATTCCAAATGGCTAAACCATCAGACATGATCCCTGAGCTGCAAGGTCGTTTACCAATTCGTGTTGAACTTGAAGCGCTTAGTGCTGATGACTTTAAACGTATCTTAACTGAGCCTCACGCTTCATTGACAGAGCAACAACGTGAGCTGTTAAAAACAGAACAAGTTGAGGTTGAGTTTACAGATGATGCAATTGAACGCATTGCGAAAGCGGCTTGGCAAGTAAATGAAAAAACCGAAAACATCGGTGCACGTCGCTTACACACAGTGATGGAAAAACTAATGGAAGAAATTTCATTTGATGCCTCAGAAAAAGCAGGTTCAACACTGACAATTGATGCCAACTACGTTGAGCAGCATTTAGGTGCACTTGTTGAAGATGAAGATTTGAGTCGCTTCATTCTTTAATCAACAATTTAGCGTTATAATCAAAAGCCTCCAGTTGGAGGCTTTTTAGTTTATAAATCGTACATACGAGGCTCACATGAAAGAAGTCACTAAAGTGCATTATCACAGCGTTAGCAAAGTATTAGATGTTCATTTTGATGATCAGACTATTGCTCAATTTAGTGCTGAATTTTTGCGTGTTCACTCACCTTCAGCTGAAGTACAAGGACATGGTAATGAGCCGATGAAACTAGTGCTTGATAAGCAGCAAGTAGGAATTAGCAAGATTGAGCCTGTTGGTCATTATGCAATTCGACTGGTATTTAGCGACAATCATAATAGCGGTTTATTTAGCTGGCACTATCTTAGCGAGCTACATGCTAACCATGACGAGCTTTGGCAGCAATACCAAGCTAGAGTCACCGAGCACGAAGCAAATAAGGACAGTGTGCCTATCAAGTTCGTGCCTTAATACCTATCAAAATGCCTCGATAAAGCACACCTAAAAAAAAGCGCGATGACGACACCGCGCTTTTTTTATATACCCAAACCACCTCAAGATGCGAGTTTCAGTTGGAATTAAAAGCGATTTAGGCAAGGCATTGATTGCAAGTAATAGTGGTTCTATTGTTCAAATCAATAACGCAGTATAAATCGCTTTTAAACCAACCCGTTGGGCGCTTCACAGGAACTTACTCTCATCCTTGTTACTTCTTAAAAGGGACTGACTCTTGCAAAGTAACGCCTTGATATTAATCACCTGTGAAACGCTGAATTCTGCATCTTGGGGTGGCTTGGGTATACTCATTAAACTTTAAACTTATCTATTGCCTGATAAAGTACACGCGCTTGCTCAGACACTTCTTCGCTAGTTTGTGCGTTAGTTGCCGCATGGCCTGATGCCTCTTGAGCGATATCACGAATACGTACCACGTTTTTGTTCACCTCAGAAGCCACTTGGCTTTGCTCATCGATTGCTGTAGCGATATGAGTACTCATATCCATGATCGTTTGAACATCTTCGGTAATTGAGCGAAGCAACTCACCGGCTTTAGTTGCCTGTGCTGCACTTTCGCCACCCTGTGTACGACATTGCTGCATAATGCTCACCACTTCTTGAGTGCGCCCTTGTAAGGTTGAAATGATACTCTCGATCTCTTGAGTTGAGTCTTGAGTACGCTGCGCAAGTGAACGTACTTCATCAGCAACCACCGCAAAGCCTCGACCTTGCTCGCCAGCACGTGCTGCTTCAATTGCCGCATTGAGTGCCAGTAAATTTGTTTGCTCAGCAATCCCACGAATAACATCAAGTACAGAGCCTATTGTTTCGGCGTCTTTTTCTAACTGTGAAACCACACTTGAGGCATTACCGAGTGAATCGGATAAGTGATTAATTTGCACCACTGTTGATTCAACTTCTGAACGGCCTTGCTGCGCACTTAAGTTAGTTGACTCAGCTTTTTTCGCTGCAGCTTCAGTGTTGTGCGAGATATCTTGAATCGTCGCCTGCATTTCAGTCGCCGCCGTGGCAACCATATCGGCTTCATGAAGTTGTTCTTGCATACCTGAACTGGTCGCAGCTGTCGTCTCAGATAAATGCTCTGTAGCCACATTAAGGGTACTTAGCGCTGTATTTACCTCATAAATAAGCTTTTTGAAATCACTAATCAAACTATTAAAGTCGATCGTCATAGTGGTGATTTCATCTTTACCTGATTGAGTAATCGACATGCTTAAGTCGTTATTACGACGAATCTCGTTAATCGTGTGGTACACACGTTCAATAGGCTGAATAATTGAGCGGCTAGTAAAGTAAACTAATACCATCACTAAAATGCTCGCAATAATAAATACAATGAGTGCAATTAGCTGCGCAGTGGCTGCACTTGATTCGACGAAGGCCTTTGTTTGATCTGTCAGCTCTGTAACAATAGCATCACTGAGTCCAACACTGTGTTTCATCTCACCGAGTGCACCTGAATCTAAATCCAGACCTAAGGCAACTTGTGCATCAACTAAAGCCTTAAATTTACTTTGATAAGTCGCAAGCAAATTAATTAATTGATTTTCGTAATTTGCATCGAATCCAGCATTTTTAATTTCTGATTGGAAGTTTGTGACTAAATCGTTAAATTTACTCAGATATTTTAAGTCAAAGCGCAACATAAAGTCTTTTTCTGCGCGGCGAAGCTGTAGCATTAAAGCTAGTAATTTATAGTTCTCGCGTTCACTAAGTAATGTTTCTACTTGATGCACCGCACCACGTAAATCACCATAAAGTGCATCTTTAGGGTGTAAGCCAATTTTCTTTTGTAGTTCCACAACTTCATTGAAGTCATCGTAATAAGTTTTCGCAAGACGTCTAAATTCATTTAGATTAGATGAGTCCATCGACAAATCTTTCACTAACTCGTCTAGTCTCGCCATTTTAATTTTTAGCTGCGAATACTCTTTCTCAAAAAGCTCAAGGCTATCGACATCTTTGTAAAACAAAAAGTTTTTTTCATGCTTACGCATCGCAAGTTCATGAATGTCGAGCTCCTCCGCATTTTGAATTGTTTCGTTGAGCTTAAGCATCATGCGCGACTCAAAGATGATTACACACAGCATCACAATCATTGCAAGACCAACAACGAGCGCGTTTAACTGTAAACGACGCTTAATAGTTAAGTTTTGTAATACATTCATTCAAAGTGCCTTATAGAAACATGCATTTAAAGTATAGCTAAACTATTTAAAGCAGCTAATAAAAAGTGGTTAAATTTGCCGTGCATTTTCCAGTATAAGGTACCTTTAAACAATCAGCTTTTCTTCTAAATCAACCTTTTGCCATAGGTTTTTATGTAATTGTTCCAGTTTTCCCCATTGCTTTTTTTGCAACCAATCAACCAAGGGCGCTGGATCGCTGGGAAAATTGAGTTTTTTGTTCTGTGGAGATTGCAACCAATCATCCATCGCATTAGGGTTTAAATAGCTCATTACATGAGCAGCTCCCATCGACAATAAAGTCTGCGCATTAATCCCCTGCTCAAATTGCTTACCAAGCGGTTTTAACAATAACTTTTTACCAAGCTGCAATGCTTCACTTGCAAGTTCAAACCCGGCGTTACCAATTACACCACCAGCATTGGCTAGGTCATTTAAAAACCCAACGCGTGAGGGAGCCCGCAAATGAATATTCCCGATTGAACAATCTTGCGCATCAGGGTGATAACAATAAAACTCACGTTCAGGAAAGTCTTTTAAGTACTCAACTACACTGTCTAGATTCTCAAAAGGCAGGTAAACCAATACCTTATTTTCGACCATAACCGGGTTATCATGATGATGATTGGCAATAAATGGCGGAATTATGTTCTCTGCATAGGGTTGCCAATGGACACCTAAATAAACACTGGCTGGCGCATAGTTACGGATCAGCGCACGGCGAAAGAAGGCACGGCCAAACATCGGTACTTTATCAGATAAAAATGCAGCTTGGTGGCTCATACCAATAACAGGGATACCTTGCTGTTTAGCAGCCCACGCGGTGATTGGTTCAAAGTCATTAAAAACTAAATCATAGTGACGCAAATCAAGGTTTTTTATATCTCTTATAAGCTGAAGTGGGCGCGCATTTTTTAATGTTTTAAAGCTATCAACTTGCCCCGATTTGCTGGTAAACGACAAGCCGCGAAAAGCTCGATAATCAGCAAACTCGTCCATATCAAAGTAGTCTTGTTCTTTACGGCCCGAGAACACATAGTCAACATCGACTCCCAACGCTTTAAAAGTTGTTGCCATCACTCGAGCTCGAGTAATATGTCCATTACCCGTACCTTGAATACCGTACAAAATTCTCATATAGATTCCACCACCATCACTGCTAATACTGCACAACTTGATCCCATCACTGCACCAATCACTACATCAGCGGGGTAATGCACACCAATAATCACCCTTGATGCCGCCACCCCTGATGCCCACATCAACCACAGCACAGCAAATTCAGGAAAATACATAGTCAAAATAGTCGCCACCACAAATGCCCCTGCACTATGTCCTGACGGTAAGCTAAACTGATCACTTGGTACTAAATAAGCGCCTTGCACTAAGCAATCGCAAGGCCTTACCCGCGCAATCCGCTTTTTAGCTAAAAAGTAAATAGGCCGCTCAATTGCAAAGCCCACCAATATACTCATCGCAAGTTGCTGAAAATGCAGCTGCTCGGTAAACCACCAAAAACCAAAAAACAACATTACGTAAAGTCCGCCATCGCCACTTTTCGAAAACCCGAGCGCTGATCTTCTGAGCCAAATTGGCGAAGCATCATTAAACACACTTAAAAACAGCTGTTCATCCACTTTTGCCAATTTAGTAAGTATGTTGTTTGCCATGGTGAGCTCCTTATCATACTTTGCGTCTAATTTTTATACTCATCTCAGCTTAGGCGCTAAAAATAACAATTAGGTGACGCTTTTGAGACACTAATGTTGCGATAACGAGATTCCTTTGATTTAAACTAATAAACCGCTATTAAGTCGTTGTTATTGAGTTGTATCAGGGTATACTGAGTACTAAACAGACAGTCTCTTTAGAGGATGAAAAAATGGATTACAGCACTTCTGATTTATGCGACCACTTTGCAGATGTGGTTGATGTGCTCGAACCAATGTTTATCAATTTTGGTGGACGCCCAAGCTTTAGTGGTCGAGTCAAAACCGTTAAATGCTTTGAAAATAACGAGCTGATCCGCGAGATTTTATCAACCGATGGTACCGACAGCGTGTTATTGATTGATGGTGGTGGCTCAACCCGACGCGCCCTTATTGATATAGAGCTGGCTGAAATCGCATTAGAAAACAACTGGCAAGGCATTATAGTTTACGGTGCAATTCGCCATGTTGATGAACTTGAAGAGCTAGACTTAGGCATTCAAGCAATTGCGTCTATTCCTGTTGCTGCAGATAGTGAAGGTGCAGGTGAAGATGGCATTGGCGTTAACTTCGCAGGCGTATCTTTCTTTGATGACGACTTTGTTTACGCTGATAGCACCGGTATTATATTATCTGCTGAAGAATTAGAGTTAGAAATAATAGAAGACTAATCTCGGTGACAAATTACCTTAAAATTTATGATGAAGCGGCGGTGAGGCACTTATGTGCTCGCCGCGCTAACGAACTTAAAGCTTGGCAAGCCCTTGCCCTTCTCGACACTCAAGTTAATGCCCCACAAGCCCTCATCGATGCAAAACAATTCGGTATTCGCTATGTTTTAGTTGGCGTATGTGAAGATATTGGACCTCGAGCTAACTTAGGCAATGGTGGCTCTGGGCAAGCATGGCAGGCTTTTTTAAAGCGCTTTTTAAACCAAACGCATAATCAGTTTTTAAATCATGAACGTGTGCTGCTACTTGGCGAAGTTGACCTTGACGATTTAAACCAACAGGCTATTAACCTTGATAATAAAAACGAAGCAGACTTAGCCAAACTTCGTGAACTGTGCGGCGATATCGACACTCGCGTTGAGCAAGTACTTGCAATGATTTTTGCAGCAGGCCTTGAACCAATTGTAATTGGCGGCGGCCATAACAACTGCCTGGGCATATTACGTGCCCTTAGTAAGCAACATGGCAAACCAGTGAACGCTATTAACTTAGACCCTCATGCTGATTTCAGAGAGTGTGAAGGCCGTCATAGCGGCAATGGCTTTAGATATGCGTACAGCGAAAACCACCTTGCTGATTATCATGTCATGGGTTTACACGAATTTAAAAATAACCAAGCGATTATGGATGCCCTGACTAACGCAAACTTCACGTTTGATAGCTATCAAGACATTCAGGTCCGTCGCAAAGTCGATTTATCTTCAGCATGTAAACATGCTTTAGCTCAGTTTGATAATGCACCGCTTGGAGTAGAATTAGACCTAGACAGCATCTCATTAATGCCTGTAAGTGCTTATACTAACTGTGGTTTCAGTGTTAGTGATGCAGAACATTTTGTGCATTTAGCTGCCAGTCAAACAACCGCTCACTACTTACATTTATGTGAAGGCGCACCATCGCAACACCCAGTAGGTTTAGAAGCTGGAATGAACGATGCCGGCCAAATCATCACAGCCTTGGTGAATGCGTATTTGCAGGCAAGAGAAGACGGTTAGAAAGGTGCGAGCAACGAGGTAACGACTGATTTTTAGGTAGGTCTGGTCGAACGAAGCGATACTCAACACATAGAAGCGGTCAGCTCTCAGCCTTCAGCGGTCAGACGCGCGAAACAAGTTTCACGCCTACCTGTATCAGCGGCTTTATGCCGCGCCACTTAAATTGGAAGCAAGATTCGAGATAAAACGCGATGTAACGAGTCAAACTGCTCGCTAACTTTCAATCTGATAGCTGACGGCTGAAAGCTGAAAGCTCTATATAACTCTTTCCTCTAGTAACTCGCTAACTTTACTCTTGAAACTCGCTAACTCAACCCTGATGCTCTAACCGCCACTGTTTTAACCATGACATCATACCTACGCTGCTAAGCGGGTAATTAAAGTAATAGCCCTGTGCGGCGTAGGTGTTCAGCGACTTAACAAATTTAAGCTGTTCTATGGTTTCTACCCCTTCACAAATTACTTTCGCATTGTTTTGACTGTGCATATCCACCATGCCAGAAACCAGACTGCGAACTTGGCTTTGATGGGCAAAGTCAGCGGTTAGTGATGCAGCCACTTTAATGTACTCAACATTGAGGTTAGGTAATTTAGCAAGCCAAATAGGTGTGTCACCAAATCCATCAATACACAATTTGATGCCAATACTACTTAGCCTTGCAACCATAGCTTTACCCTGCTCATCTAAGTTCATAAATAAATCGAGCGGGCATTCAATGATTAAATCACCCGGTTCTAAGCGGTGCTCAGCCATAATGCGATCAACAAACTCGATAAACTCTTCATGCAGCATTTCAGGGCCAAACACATTGATACTAAGAGGTAATTCAATACCTTCCATACGCAGCGCCATAGCTAGTTCGGCAGCGCGCTCAATAACGTAGGCAGCAACGGGGTAGCTAAGCCCAGCGACACGAATATCATCAATAAATTTATTCGCTGAAAGAATGCCTTGTTTAGGGTGTTGCCAACGCAACAGCAATTCTAAAAATTCAATTTGCTCGTCGCTATTGCGGATAACCGGCTGAAAATACAATTCAAGTTCGCTGGCAAAATCTAGATGTGCTAACTCGCGCAATCGTGCTTGTTGTTCTAATTGCTCGATCATCATTTGCGGGTGATAAGGCACAATTGCTCGCTCAGGGTTTGAGTCAAGGGCAAGGTTGGCAAATGAAATTAGATTTTCGAAGCTATAGTCTGGCTCGTCGCAGTTCACATAACTAGCACGCACTTTCACTTCAATGGTGCAATTAGCAACGTTAAATGGTTTTAGTGTGACTTGCCTAATTTGGCTGATCAACTGCTCGTGAAGATGTTTTTGTTCTTCAAGTGAGCAAATAAACGCAAAATTTAACCCCCCTAAATGCGCCAACTTTTCAGCACTACCTGTATTACTTGCCACACTAAGAACAGCATTAGCATTGAGTTGTTGTTTAATTCGTGTAGCCGATTGTGCTAATAACAAATCACCAAAGTCACGCCCAATATGCTGGTTAACATCGTTAAAACCTTCAAGGCGGATCATCACTAGTGCGCAGTTCGCTGAGTGCTCTTCAGTCCATGCAACAAAGCTATTTCTAAGTGCATTACGATCAGGTAAGCCTGTGAGTGGGGTCGCATCTAACTCATCGTGATACAAGGGCTCAACCTCAACCAGCTCTTCATCTTCGGGCTCTTCGTAATTAAAAAAGCCCGAGATAGATAAAATGACAACCGAGAAAACAAGCCAATATAAAGCTATATCGAGTAATAGGTGGGCTGAATATAAAACAGCAAATAAAATAGCACTAGCCACACTCAAAATTATGGCAAGCCAATTTGTGGTACGAAATGCTTGCCATAAATGAAAACATAAACTTAAAGCAAGCAATATAACCAGCCAAGGTAATCCTAAACTTAGGATAGCTAAACCTAGAACGCCATTAACGACTAGGCTAAGTCTCAAAATAGGATTATGGGTTACGCATAAGGCACAAATCATTGCCATAAAGACACTACCAGCTAAAAACACTGGCACAACATCACTTGTTAAATTTACGAGTTGAGTACTACTCGCTAAACTAAAAATCAATGACATGTAATCCAAACTGCGTAATAAAACTTATCTAACTAAGTCTACCCAAAATCCACAGATTTAACAGTTTATTTACGCCAAACTGGTAACTTAATTGTGCTGGATGGGATATTTGCCAGTGGGCAATATCAGCCCGAGCGCCTACTTTTAACACTCCACGGTCATCAAGACCTAAAGCACCTGCGGCGTTGCGCGTTACCCCTGCTAATGCTTGTTCAGGCGTCATGCGGAAAATAGTACATGCCATATTCATCATTAAGTGCAATGAACATAATGGTGAAGTCCCCGGATTAAAGTCAGTTGAAATAGCGATAGGAACTTGATACTGCTGGAGTAGTTCAATTGGCGGATACTTTGTTTCGCGTAAAAAGTAAAATGCACCAGGCAACAATACCGCAGCAGTGCCTGCTTTGGCCATTGCTTGAATGCCTGCTTCATCTAAGTGTTCAATATGATCAGCAGATAAGCCATTAAATTCTGCAACAAGCTCTGCACCATGTTGATTAGATAACTGCTCAGCGTGCAACTTAACTGGTAAGTTGTGCTTTTTAGCCGCTTCAAACACACGGCGAGTTTGCTCGTTACTAAAGCCAACGTTTTCACAAAATGCATCAACCGCATCAGCTAAATCAGCCTCAACAACACGGTCAAGCATCTCACCGCACACCAAGTCAATATACTCATCGCTACGGCCTTTATATTCAGGCGGTAACGCGTGAGCACCTAAAAAGGTGGTTTTAACATCAACCGGATGATTTTCACCGAGTAAACGAGCCACTTCAAGTAGTTTAATTTCGTTTTCGCAATCAAGGCCATAACCCGATTTAATCTCTACCGTAGTCACGCCTTCTGCGTATAACGCATTTAAACGCTCTTTTGCACTAACAAATAAGGTTTCGTGGTCGGCTTCTCGGGTTGCACGTACCGTACTTGCAATACCGCCCCCCTTTGCAGCGATTTGTTCATAGCTTACACCTTGTAAACGCTGCTCAAATTCTTCTGCGCGGCTACCAGCAAATACTAAGTGAGTGTGACAATCAATCAATCCAGGTGTTAACCACTGCCCTTTTGCAGACACAGTTGGCGTTGCGAGTGCGTCAAACTCAGGTAAATCAGTTTGTGCACCTAACCAGGCAATTTTGCCATCTTTAACGGCAATCGCTGCATTTTCAATGGCGCCGTATGGTGCATCGACAGCAGGATCCATTGTGGCGATATTGGCATCTGTGATCAGTAAATCCCAGAGCGCTTGATAATTGTTGGTTGTGTGCATTTTTCACCTATTATATTGATGCTTGCTAAAGGCTCAGTATGAGCCTAAATTTAAATTTGTTTAAAGTTTATCAACTCATCTTGTATATACAAGGAAATTATGTCACCTTGTAACACACTGTTAACTCACCTATAAACTTTTCATAATGAACGTTCCTAAGTTTGCGCAAATAAAAGAATTCATTCTGGAAAATATTCAATCGGGAGAATGGCAAGAAAACGATCGTGTCCCGTCTGAAAACGAACTAACTAGTCAATTTCGAGTTAGCCGCATGACAGCTAGACGCGCACTCTGTGAATTAACCGATGCCGGTATTTTAACGCGCAGCCAAGGCCAAGGTACTTTTGTTGCCAACTTCAAATCACAATCATCACTACTTGAAATCAAAAACATTGCCGATGAAGTTAAAGCACGAAACAGCAACTACAGTTGTACTATTTTAGTGATGGAATCAATTAGCGCTATAGCGCCAATTGCGATTGCTTTGGGTGTCGAGGTCGACAGCCATGTTTATCGAAGTGTGATTGTGCACAATGAAAACGAGCAACCTTTGCAAGTTGAGGAGCGTTTTGTGAACCCAGCTCTTGCTAAAGACTACTTACAGCAAGACTTTCACAGCCTAACACCCCACGAATATTTATCGCAGAATGCTCCACTAACCGAAGCACGTCACACGGTTGAAGCAATTATGCCAAATCCAGAAATGTGTGAATGGCTCAATCTTTATAACGAAGAGCCATGCTTACAAGTGATCCGCCGAACCTGGTCATCACAAGGTATTGTAAGCTTTGCACGCTTAGTCTCACCGGGTAGTAAATACCGGCTAGGCGGTCACCTTACTTTTAAAAAGTAGCTAAATAGGCGTTTGATAAAGAAAATTCAGTGTCTCTATCGCTGAACCATCAATGATTCGTTCGCCTTTATCATGGCTTGTGAAAGTGGGTGGTTGATTGCCTTGCTCAGAGCATTTTTGCTGGTAGTAATCCACTTTTGTTGGATGCGCCGGATGGACAACATTATAAATGCTGCTCGCGTTAGACCAATTTTCAAGTACAGCCAAAATCGCCGCTATCACGTCTTGCTGTTGTACCATGTTCACTACCTGCTGACTTGAGCTAGAAAGCTCTTTACCAGCAACAAACTTACCCGGATCGCGCCCAGGGCCAACTAGTCCTGCCAAACGCAATACTTTACCACCGGCATTTAACACTAACTGCTCGGCATCAAATAGCAGTTGTTGGCGCGCTGATTGACAATTAATTTCTGTAGTTTCGTCGTATTGACCATTGTCAGTTGGGTAGACACCTGTCGAAGAGCATAAAATAAAGCCTTTGCAATTTAGGTATTTAGCAAGCTCAAGACCTGCTTGCAAAGTGGCTAGATAATTACTTTCTGAACTGCGGCTACGTGGTGGGATTGCACACACCCACCATGCATCTTCAAGTGATACGTCTTGTTTAAGCACATCGTCTGCAAGTACAAACTGACGCTGAAAGTCATATTCATGTTCGCTACTACGGTGTGTTCCCTGCACATGCCATGCTAATTCTTTTGCCTTAATACAAAGTGCTTGGCCTAGCCAACCAGCACCTAAAACTACCAATTTATTCTTTTCAATACTCATTTATACAATAAGTCCTTAGCATTTATTATTAACCTTCACTTAACAGTGTAGCGATTTGGGTGCAAATATGATTAGATAGATAACTCTACCCGATAATAAAAACACGTGCACCTATGTTAAATAACCTCTCTTTACGAAAAAAAATATTACTACTCATCGGCGGGACGATAAGTGTATTACTGATCATCGCCTCTAGTTTTTTTGTTAACCATATTGCTGAGCTATCACGCCAAGCTATTCAACGAGAAGCAGATAGCTATTTACAGAGTGAGCGACTCTCAATGCAAGGTTACTTTGCCAAATACGGTAAAGTTGTACAAACTTTCGTGACAAATCCGCACTTAGTTAATTGGTTCGACAACTGGACTGAACGTGATCAAAGCCTTGATAACCAACCTGGATATGACAGTGTTAACCAAGATTTTGTCCGCATCAGTGGTAACGACGACAACATCTTATCTGCCTTTTTTGCATCTGCAACAACAGGTGAGTATTTTAAAGAAAATGAGCGCACCTCTCATTATAACGGCCAGCCTTATTACGCGTACAAACGAGGTTGGTGGCAAGACGCTTTAAAAATCAACAAACTCTATGTTGGTCCTATTTCTGTAGATCTGACCACCGGGAATGCTTCAGCAGTTGTACAGCAGCCTGTTTATAATAAACAAAATAAACTTGTAGGCTTTGGTGGTGTTGATTTACAGCTTAATAATATTAACGACATGGTTGAAGGCATTCGTTTTAATGGCCAAGGTTTTGGCTTCCTACTAGATGGCAATCAAAAGGTTGTACACTTATCGAAACGCACTGGTCATAAACTGTCTGTAACTGATGAAGGACCGAATGGTAAAGAAGGCTTAGATGCCCTCGAAAAACAATTTAGCGACACTTCAGGCTTTAGCGAATTAAACCGCGCGATGAAAAGCCAAAAAGATGGTAGCAGCTTTGTTACATTCAAAGGTGAGCAATATTATGTTGTATACAACCGACTTGAGTTAGAAACTCCTTACCTAGATTGGTATGTCGGTATTTTAATACCGACCAGCATGATTGATGAGCCAGTAAACGATGCGGTGATGACAACGACCACATCTGTGATCATCATTCTCGCGATTATCATTGCGATGATCTTTTGGGCGACGCAAATGATCACCAAGCCTCTAACAAAACTAACTTACATCATGCGTGATATTGCCTCAGGTGATGGCGATTTAACACAAAAAATCGAGATAAAAAGTAATGACGAAGTGGGTCAACTTGCCCATCACATGAATACTTTCATCGATAAGCTACGTGCAATGATGCTTAATACTGCTGCACAAGCAGAGCAGCTAAGCCAAGCTGCTAGCCAGCTGAAAACAGTTTCGCAAAAAACCAACGATGAAATTCAGCAAGAGAAGCAACAAGTAGACAGTGTGAGTGCTGCAGTAACAGAAATGGCAACTACGGTGATGGAGATTTCACGTAACGCTCAGCACACCAATAATGCGGCTGAAGAAGTGCAAACTATTACCGCAGATGGCACTAAGCGCTCGACTCAAGCACAATCAGTGATGACCGCTCTTGCAAGCCACATTGGTGAAGCCTCTAAAGTGGTTGCGGGTCTTGAGCAAGAAAGTGGCAATATTGGCGCGGTAGTTGATGTTATCAACTCAATTGCAGAGCAAACTAACTTACTAGCACTGAACGCGGCAATTGAAGCAGCCCGTGCTGGTGAGCAAGGTCGAGGCTTTGCGGTTGTTGCTGACGAAGTTCGTTCACTGGCAAGCAGAACGCAAGAGTCAACAGATGATATTCGCAATATGATCAGCCGTTTACAACAAATTGCTCAACAAGCATCAACCATGATGCAACAAGGTCAAGAGCGTGCTGAGGGTTCAGTTGAGCAAACACAAATTGTATTGCAAGCTCTACAAGATATCGCGCAATCTGTGACAAATGTGCAAGATCAAAGTCATCAAATTGCGACTTCGACAGAGCAACAAACTGTGGTTGCAGAAGATATCAACAATAGCTTGGCAGCGATTAATCACTTAGTGAATAGCACTGCGGATCATGCTCATGAATTGGCGGATGAAGCACGTGATTTGAATGAATTAGCAGCCGCTTTAAATAAGACGGTGAATCAATTTAAGTTATAAAGATAAATTGCTGAAGTAGTTAAAAACCCGATGTCACCTGAAGATGACATCGGGTTTTTATCGTCAGCCTTCCCTGTTAGTCGTGGCGCAACCGCTTTCGCGTGTTCCATAAATTCGTGCCACTGTTGCTTGTTCCATAAAGCAACTCCTTTGTCGGTCAATCCTTGTGTTGGTTGCGTTTGTACTTTTTCCATATAGTCTCCTCCTTACGCTAGCTTCATCCTTTTTGGCTCCTGCCTAAGCTTATTCCTTGCTGTCATCTCCATTCACTTTATCCATAAAGCGTTGCCATTGTGCGCTACTCCATAACGCCTTGTTACTTCCTTGTTGTCCTTTGAGCATAGTTACATTATCCATACTGTAAACTCCTTGCGGTTTATAATCCGTTACTCCTACAGCCCTTCCTTGCTGTGCTCCATTACTCATCCTTGCAGATTAATGCAGTAATTATCGCTTAGCGATGATATACACGGCATGAATCAAACCAGGAATGTATCCTAATAAGGTTAAAAGAATATTAATCCAGAATTGCGCACCTAAACCTACCTGTAAAAATACGCCTAAGGGTGGAATTAAAACTGATAAAATAATACGTATTAAATCCATAACTCACTCCTTGAATTAAATCAGCCCAGCTAAAGCTGGGCTAAAGGGCTTGCTATTATTCAGCAATAATCTTCAATTTATCGATTACTTTACGAACGTCTTCAGCGTTTTCAGCAATGCTTACCGCTAATTGCTTTTCTGCATCAGATTCAACAGTACCATTAAGTGTTACTACACCGTTGTCAGTATCCACATCAATGTCTGTACCACCTACTTCTGAGTTAAATAAATAACGTGTCGTGATTACAGTAGTGATCTTTGCATCGGTTAAGTCGCTTTCTGCTGAATCAGCTTTGTCTGATTTCATGTGCTTAGCTTTCATGTTTTTAACAACAGTTAATTTGTTATCAACAGAGCTAACACCGTCTAGGCTAAGAACCAGCTCTTCAGCAAGTTCTTTATCTAATTCGCTATCAACCTTACCTGTAAGTACAACCTTGCCATTCGTTACATCAGTGTTGATGTCAAAGTTGTTAAGGTTTGTGTTCATAAGAAGCACAGTTTCTGCCTTACCATCAATCCAAGCATCTTTACTTTCATTTTCCCAGCTGCTTGCCTGAGCTGACATGCTAGTTGCACCAATTACTAAAGCGGCAATCATAGATTTGTTAAAAGTGTTCATAATCTTTCTCCTTTTGATTAAAGACAGATTAAGTAATGCGACTATGATGCCAACTATTTATATCTTAATTTTCAATTAGTTAAACATTGATTCAGCGACTGTTTATATTTATTTCGGTAAAGATTTACAAGCTGATCGGTAATAAGTTCACGATGTTGCAAAAATAGCTACTTAGTTGCGAATTTTATTAATCTGTGGTTAATTTAACAAAATTGATTATTAGCCATAAAAATTAACCTGTTGATTTATATGGAAATAAAATTTGGCCTAAGCCTTGCTTCATGAATAATAACTATAAAATCACAACAGGGAACTACCATGGCCGTTAAACTTGAAGACCGCCCAATTGATCAAGTAAGAGAAGAAGTAATCGATCAACTCATTTATAACTATAGTCATGCTGTTATTTCAGCTGAAGCATTTGAACGCCGACTAGATCAAGCAATGGCGGCCACCAGCAACGAAGTTCTGGTAGAGCTTGTTGCTGACTTAGAACTAAAAGCTGACATTGACTACAAATCGCATAAGCATGCTCAATTTAAGCCTCATTATAGTCACAGCAGCGATAACGAAAGCCTACACCTTCGTAGTATTCTTGGTTCAAATGAGCGCAGCGGCCAATGGGTGGTACCAAAAGAAATTCACCTGACAAACTGTTTAGGCTCTATCGAACTCGACTTTAGCGAAGCGATCTTCCAGCATCAGCATGTCACTATATATGTAAACTGTATTTTAGGTAACGACGAAATCTACGTACCAGAACATGTCAATGTGGTATCCAAACTGTTTAGTGTAATAGGCAGTGTTGAGAACAAGTCAGTCGCTCTAAACAAAGGTCAAGGTCCAACCATCACCATTGAAGGTAACGTATGGCTAGGCTCAGTCGAGATTTCAGTTAAACGCACTATGAAAGAAAAGTTCATTAGCTTTGCTAACAGCCTAAAAGCCAGTTGGAAAGAAATGAATAAGATGCAATAAAAAAGTCTACTCTTATAAAGCTATTATGTGTGGTAAGGGGTTTGTTCATTTAAACAATACTGACGTCTGAGAGAGCTATAAATACAAAAAACCCAGCCGAAGCTGGGTTTTTGGTATTCTGATAAACGTAAATATTAACGTTTTGAGAATTGTGGACGCTTACGTGCTTTCTTAAGACCCACTTTCTTACGCTCAACTTTACGTGCATCACGTGTAACGAAACCTGCTTTACGAAGTGTAGGACGTAGAGACTCGTCAAACTCCATAAGTGCACGAGTGATACCGTGACGGATAGCACCAGCTTGACCAGTAGTACCACCACCTGAAACAGTGATGTGTAGGTCAAACTTTTCAGTCATTTCTACGTGCTCTAATGCTTGACGAACAACCATGCGAGCAGTCTCACGACCGAAGTACTCTTCTAGAGAGCGCTTGTTGATTACGATGTTACCAGTGCCTGGGCGTAAGAATACGCGAGCACTTGAACTTTTACGACGACCTGTACCGTAGTATTGATTTGCCATGATAGTGCTCCTTAAATGTCTAGAACCTGAGGCTGTTGTGCAGCATGGTTGTGCTCAGTACCCGCGTAAACTTTAAGTTTACGGTACATAGCGCGGCCTAAAGGACCACGTGGCAACATGCCTTTAACAGCTTTTTCGATAATCATTTCAGGCTTTGCAGCTTGAAGCTTGTCGAAAGTAGTAGACTTAAGACCACCTGGGAAACCAGTATGAGCGTAGTACATTTTGTCTTTTGCTTTATTACCAGTAACAGTAACTTTCTCTGCGTTGATAACGATGATGTAATCACCAGTATCTACGTGAGGAGTGTACTCAGCTTTATGCTTACCGCGTAGGCGATGAGCGATTTCAGTAGCGATGCGACCTAAAGTTTTACCTTCAGCGTCAACTACGTACCAGTCACGTTTTACTGTTTCTGGCTTAGCAACAAACGTTTTCATTTATTAAAATCCAATGTTTTTTAATTAAAACCACAGGTAATTATTATTAATTACCGCTCTAAGTTGAATGCTTTAACCCCTTCGAGTTGAAGACTTTAAACCAAAAATTAGAGGCTAAACTAATAATTGGTAATAGAACGCAACGTGGCAGACGCGGGAGTATACCAGCACTCAAACCACATTGCTAGATGATGGTTGTTTTTTATTCGAGAAAATCAGCTAATAAGTGCGCGCGAAATAAATTTCACGCCTACATCAATCGTAGGCGTCACGCTTGCTTGACGCGCCTTACATTCAACACCGTTCGGCTAAAGACTGACGGCTCTTCTAAGTTAAGTGTTCTTTTGCTAAATACTCTAGCGATTGCATTTCTTGTAATCGACTAATACAACGCTTAAATTCAAAGTTTAAGTTACCTTCACTATATAGCTCAGTAATTGGCTTTTCTGCAGAGATAATCAAGGTGACATGACGCTCGTAGAATTCATCCACTAATGCGATAAAACGACGTGCCGCATCATCATTAGCTTGACCTAGCGATTTTACATTAGACAAAATCACCGTGTTATAGAGTCGACTGATTTCCATGTAATCAACTTGACTACGAGCTGTTTCGCACAGCTCGCTAAAATCAAACATGGCAATACAGTCTGATACTTTACGGGTTTTGATCATGCGCCCTTCAATTTCAATTGCCTTGTCGAGCACCCCCGGCTCAGGTGACAACTTATCGAAGTATTCAAATAAATTATCGTCAGCTTGTTTATCAAGCGGGCTATGGAAAATCTCAGCCTGTTCAAGTGTACGCAATCGATAATCAACACCCGAATCAACATTAACGATTTCTGTATTAGCTTTTACCAGCTCAATTGCAGGTAAGAAACGTGCGCGCTGTAAACCGTTACGATACAGCTCATCTGGCACTATATTAGATGTAGCAACGAGCACAATACCACGTTCAAATAATGCTTCCATCAAGCCACCAAGCAGCATTGCGTCAGTGATGTCTTGAACAAAAAATTCATCAAAACAGATAATGTCTGTTTCTGATTTAAAAATATCAGCTACAACATTTAATGGGTTGCTGGTGTTCTTTAATTTTTTAAGCTCATCATGTACTCGATGCATAAAACGATGAAAGTGCACACGCATTTTACGATCAGTAGGTAAAGCTTCATAGAAAGTATCAACTAAATAGGTCTTACCTCTACCAACTCCCCCCCAAAAATAAAGCCCTTTTATACTCGGCGTGCTATCTTTAGAGAATAGTTTGGCAAACCATCCCTTCGCGGCGGGTTTGTCTGCCGTAAGGTCATCATAGAGTCTTTGTAAGTGACGCACTGCATTTTCTTGTGCTGCATCATGTACAAAGTCTTCACGTTGTAAATCTTGTTGGTATTTCTGCCATGGAGTCATAGGTCGTTACAATAAAACACTGTTAAATTTGCGTAGTATATTAACACGCATCGTATCTCAGGGTATATTAGCCCGCAGTATGATTTCACAATCAAATTAAGCATATTTTAATAATGATTGGACTATAAATGCTTTTAATACCAACGCGCTTAATTAAGAATTATTGCAAATTGGTATGATGCATCTGTTTTTGTTATTTTTTCCCAAAGGGGTAGATTTATGGGCACAATTACCTGGATTGGTATTCTAATCATCGTTGCAATTTCAGCATTTTTCATTGGTGCTTTTGTAACTAAAAAACAATTTAAGCAAGACGAACTAGAACAACAAGTTGAGCAAGCTAACAATGCCCTTGAGCAATACCGCCAAGATGTGGCTGATCACCTAGCTAGCACTGGTAAGCTAGTTTCTAAAATGAAAGATAACTACGACCAGCTGCTAAACCATGTAGAAGAAACAAATAACTTGTTACTGGCTGATAAAAAACAGCATCCAAATGAGCCGTTCTTTTCTAAAGAAACCACGGAGCAATTACAAAACTCATTACAAGACCGCAGAGGCGATCGCTCAAGTGCTGAAGCTCAGCCAGCTGACTATGTTGTTGGTGAAACAGGCTTGTTCACTGGTTCAGAGAAAGTTTCAGAACATTCTAAAGCCTCTTGATGAACTTTTTTTTGACCCCATAGTCTTTAGATATAACAGCTTTATATCTAAACCAAGAAAAGGGCTGCTTATGCAGCCCTTTTTAGTTTTTGCTTTATCTCTGAAGTGGAGTAAACCCAGACTATGAAAATGAAATTATCTGTTATCAGTGCTGCTATTTTATCTTCTAGCTTATTATTAAGCCCTACTATTTCAATGGCAAAGCTTCCTGTTGCTGTAGATGGACAACAATTGCCAACCCTAGCACCTATGCTTGAGCAAATCACACCTGGCGTAGTCAGTATTCAAGTGTCAGGTTCAAAAGAAGTCCGCCGCCGTGCGACACCATTTGATGATTTTTTTGGTGTACCTCGTGGCGGCAGTCAAAAGCGTGAGTTTAGTGGCCTAGGCTCAGGTGTGATCATTGATGCAAAAGAAGGTTACGTGGTAACCAATAACCATGTTATCGAAGATGCCGAAAAAATGGTGGTGACCTTAGAAGATGGCCGCGAATATGAAGCAACTAAAATCGGTAGTGACAAAGAATCAGATATTGCCTTATTGCAAATTGATGCAGAGGATTTAACAGCACTTAAGATTGCCGATTCAGATAAGTTACGTGTAGGTGATTTTGCAGTTGCCATTGGTAATCCATTTGGTTTAAGTCACACAGTAACATCAGGTATCGTCAGTGCCCTTGGCCGTAGCGGTTTAAATATAGAAGGTTATGAAGACTTTATTCAAACCGATGCTGCTATCAACCAAGGTAACTCTGGCGGCGCGTTAGTTAACCTCAATGGTGAACTGATTGGTATCAACACCGCTATCTTAGGCGCATCTGGCGGTAATGTGGGGATTGGTTTTGCGATTCCATCGACCATGATGAAAAACCTTGTTGACCAAATTATCGAGCACGGCGAAGTGCGTCGTGGCTCATTAGGTATTTCGGGTCGCCCACTTGATGCTGGCCTTGCTAAAGCACAACAACTCGACGTCAAACAAGGCGCCTACGTTATGCAAGTAATGGATGATACCGCTGCAAGTAAAGCTGGTATCAAAGCCGGTGATGTAATTATTAGCGTTGATGGGACTGAAATTAGCGGTTTCCATGAACTACGCAGTAAAATAGCCACTCTTGGTGAAGGCAAAAAAGTTAAGCTTGGCATTTACCGAGATGGCAAAGTCAAAACGGTTAATGTCACCCTAGATGGTGCATCAGCGATCACAGCCGCTGGCGAAGAAACACATCCAGCATTCCAAGGGGCAACTTTAGAAAATACCCAGAAGAGTGATGGTAAAGGTGTTGAAGTTACAGGCGTACAAGCACGCTCTCCTGCGGCACGTGTCGGCCTTGAAGAAGGTGACGTAATTATGCAAGTTAACCGTCAACGCGTAGAAACAATCCGTGACATGAATAAAATCATCGAAAATACCAAAGGTAACATCGTACTAGGTGTTAAACGAGGTAGAGAGCTTATTTTCGTATTAATTCAGTAAACCTAGTTGATAAATCATGAAAAAATAACAGCGGTGCTTGCCGCTGTTATTTTTTTTGTGCCATCATTAAGGGATTGCTCACTGATAATAAGAATACTGTGCTAAAACTTTTTAAATTTATCCTTCCCCCGCTTTTCACTGGTTTAGGCATTGCCTTTTTAGTGGTGTTATTTAGCCCAAGTCTTCGTAGCACGTTGTTACCTGACATGAATTTACCAGTAGCAATGTCATCAGAACACATGAGCTTTGCTGATGCGGTACAAAAAGCAGCTCCATCTGTGGTCACTATTTTTTCAGAAAGTATTTCGAATCAACCTCGCTATAAACGACAAAATACAGTTCAAGCTCTAGGCTCTGGCGTGATCATGACCCAAGATGGCTATATTTTGACTAACTACCATGTAATAAAAAATGCCGACCTAATTATAGTCACACTCTCTGATGGCCGTCGTTTTTATGATGTACAAGTGATTGGCTTTGATACGCAAACAGATTTAGCACTGTTAAAAATCAGCGCCGAGCACTTACCGAAAATCCCGGTGAACGATAAATTTAAACCGCGTGTTGGTGATGTAGTATTAGCGATTGGTAACCCGCTTAATTTAGGCCAAACGATTACCCAAGGTATTATAAGTGCCACAGGCAAACAGAACTTAATCGATAGCCCTTACAGTAGTCTATTACAGATGGATGCAGCGATTAACGTAGGCAACTCAGGTGGCGCGTTAGTCAACTCACGGGGTGATTTAGTAGGTATCACGTCGGCGCAGTTTAAAACTCACGAGAACCTCGATATTCAAGGTATTTTCTTTGCAGTACCTTACTCTATTGCCAAAGATGTTATGGATAAGCTGATCAAACATGGTCGTGTAGTACGTGGTTATTTAGGATTTAGTGGCACAGGTATCGATAGTACAGGTAAGGATGTAAGCGACAATTTTACACCCGTTGCGGGGATGCGCATTTCTCAACTTGATCCATTTGGCCCAGCTTGGAAAGCAGGCATTAGAGAAACGGATATTGTTATTAAAATTGGTGGTATTCCTGTAGCAAATCCACAACAAGTACTTGAGAAACTTGCCAACACAGAACCTGGTAAAGAGCTTGAATTTGAAATTTACCGCGATGGTAAAATTTTAAAAGTAATGGTGACCGTAGCAGAGCTCGAAGACGAGCAATAATACCAATTCGCTTAATAAAGTGGTCTATTTTGAGGCAATAAAACCTCGTTGATAACAAGGCAAAAGTTTCGTTATTTAGTTGTTCTAAATCAGAAATTTTTAACGCAGGTAGCGACAGGTTTAATCCCTCAAAATGATTAAGCATTATTGCGGATTGGTATAATTACAGAGACATACAGATATAAAAAAGGCCTAACATTCGTTAGGCCTTTTTTATAAGTATTTAGCGATTAGCTAGAACGACGTTTAATGTTTGCACCCAGTGCACTCAACTTGTCTTCGATACGCTGATAGCCACGATCTACGTGATAAATACGGTCAACAATGGTCTCACCTTGAGCAACGATACCGGTAAGGATGAGACTTGCAGAAGCTCGTAAATCAGTTGCCATTACTTGCGCGCCAGATAGGCTTTCGGTATCACCACAAATTGCCGTATTACCTTCCAAGCGGATATTTGCGCCCATACGCTGTAATTCAGGCACGTGCATAAAACGGTTTTCGAAAATCGTTTCTGTGATTGTTGCACTGCCCTTAGCCACCACATTCAAGGCTGTAAATTGCGCTTGCATATCGGTAGGGAAACCAGGGTGTGGCATGGTCTTAATGTTCACCGCTTTTAATTCACGGCCACGCATATCAAGATAAATGCTGTTATCAGTCACTTCAACCAAAGCATTGGTAGCACGCAGCTTTTCAATCACAGGATCAAGGCTATGGTGATCAGTGTTTTTACAAAGCACTTCACCGCCAGCCATTGCCGCCGCGACCAAAAAGGTGCCTGTTTCAATGCGATCGGGAAGAATGCTGTATTCACAGCCCGATAGTGATTCGACACCTTCAATTTCGATGCGGCTTGTGCCTGCCCCGTTGATCTTCGCCCCCATCGCAATTAAGCAATTTGCCAGATCAGTTATTTCAGGTTCACGGGCTGCATTTTCAAGTACAGTTTTACCATCAGCCAGCGTAGCTGCCATTAGTAAGTTCTCTGTTGCGCCAACACTGACCATCTCCATAAAGATTTCAGCACCTTTTAAGCGTCCATCCACCTTGGCATTAATGTAGCCATTTTCGACCTTAATGATAGCGCCCATGCGCTCAAGGCCTTGAATATGGATATCAACCGGACGGGCACCAATCGCACAGCCACCAGGCAGTGAAACCTGCGCTTCACCAAAACGAGCAACCAAAGGGCCTAATGCTAACACTGAAGCACGCATTTGCTTAACCAGCTCATACGGAGCAAGGGTTTTATCAACCGTCGCGCCATCAATGATTAGCTTATCTTGTTGCCACTCAACATTGGCGCCCAGCGTTTTTAATAAGGCTTCTGTGGTGCCGATATCGCGTAAACGAGGAACATTACTAAAAGTACTTTTACCCTGTCCTAAAAGTGCAGCAAAAAGAATTGGAAGAGCGGCGTTTTTCGCGCCCGAAATAGTGACTTCACCTGCCAGCGAGGTGCCACCTTGAATAACAAATTGATCCATGAGGAGGCCCTGCGACTATTGAGGTAAAATGAATTTTTGTTCGCGTTTCCATTCAGTCGGTGTAAACGCTTTGATAGATACAGCGTGGATTGTACCGTCTGAGATTGTTGACATTAACGGAGCATAAACCAACTGCTGCTTCTTCACGCGAGATAAGCCATCAAAACACTCACCAACAGCAATCACTTCGTAGTGGCTACCATTTGCTTTAACAATCACTTCATCTAGTTTTAGTTCGTCGCGTAATAACGTTTCGACTTGGCTTGTTTCCATAAATCTCACTCAAATAGGTTTGTGACCTGACCCAACTGCATCAAGTTTTGCAATTGTTCAGGGCTATTTTGCAGTTCAAGGTGAATACCTTGCTGCTTTAACTCTGCGAAAGAGTGAATTAACCAAGCTAAGCCCGCCGTGTCAACCCTAGATAACCCAGAAAGGTCAAAATACCATGTTTTATGGCTAGAATCTGGCTTGACGTTCAGAAGGCGTTCACGGCCAATTGAATTTCGAGTCAGTTCACCACTGACTCGAAACTGGTTATCTTCAAGTTGAGTAATCTCGACTTTACTCATCGCCACCATTACCTCTAAATTGCACTGGCAGTTGGCTCTTCTGCTCAAGTATGTCACTAACATAATCTAGACCATGTTGGCGTAAAATACCTTGTAATTCACTTTGTTTAGCATCAAGCAAACTAATACCTTCTGCAATCATATCGTACGCGCCCCAGTCACCACTGCGGTCTTCACGTACTTTAAAGTCGATTCTGATATCAGGTTTACCGGCTTCAACAATTTTGGTTTTAACGACCACCACGTCTTTACCCTTAAATGGTTGTGCCGGAGCAAACTCAACACTTTGGTTAGTGTATTGAGTAAACACGCCAGCGTAGGTGGCAATTAAATACTTTTGGAAAACGTCGATAAAGCGTTGTAGTTCCTTAATCGCTTTCGCTTTTTCATCTTTATCTTCGATTGCACGCACCTTCGACACATGATTACCAAGCACACGTAGTGCAGCATATTTATAATCAATGTAAGGCATCAACTCTTCTTCAACGATAACACGTAAATGCTCTTTGTTTTTTGCAATAATCGGTTGATCTTTAGTAATACGTGCAAAGGTATTATCAGACACCGTACGTACCATTTTATACGGGTCTTTTAAATCAACCGCAGGCTCAGCAGCATGTGTGTTAAGTGAAAACAACACACCAATACACAATAAAAACTTCTTAAACATAATTACTCACCACCTTGGTTGAATAAGAACTGACCAATTAACTCTTCTAAAACAAGCGCTGATTTTGTATCAGTAATGTAATCACCATCTGAAAGCGCTTTGCTTTCAACACCAAATAAATCATCTAAATCTGAATCATGCTCACTTGCAGTTACATCCTCACCCATACAGCGTTGCTCAGCAGACTCAGCTGCAATAACAGGATTAATGCCTAAGTACTGCTCACCTAAAATACCTGATGTTAAAATTGAGATAGATGTTGTGTCTGAAAATTTACATAAATAATTTGCATCAATCGCCATGTTAACGACTGGCACAAACTCTTTCGGGTGAATGAAAATAGACTCAACTCGACCAACAACAACACCACCTACTTTAATAGGTGCTCTGGCCTTTAAAGAGCCAATGTTTTCAAACTTTGCATTTAGTTGGTAAGTTTCACCGCTACCACTAATACCAGCATTGGCAACTTTCAATGCTAGTAATGCAAATGCAGCGATACCAAGGGCTACAAAAAAGCCAACTAAAATTTCTAATTTCCGTGAATTCATCTTTATACCCTAATTAGCTGGTAAACATTACCGCGGTTAAAATAAAGTCAAAACCTAATACTGCCAGTGACGAGTGCACTACGGTCTCTGTTGTCGCTTTACTGATACCTTCAGAAGTCGGAACACAGTCATAGCCTTTGTAAAGAGCGATCCAAGTCACAATCATGGCGAATACAAAACTTTTAATTATGCCGTTAACAATATCTTGTTGGAACGACACTTGTGCTTGCATAATTGACCAGAAGCTACCCGAGTCAACACCTAGCCAATCAACACCAACTAAGTGAGCACCAATAATAGCAACTGCCGAAAAAATCAGCGCAAGCAATGGCATACTAATAAAACCAGCCCAAAAACGCGGCGCAATAATACGCTTAAGTGGGTCGATTGCCATCATTTCTAGACTTGATAATTGCTCAGTGGCTTTCATTAAACCTATTTCAGCAGTAAGCGCACTACCCGCCCGCCCTGCAAACAGTAACGCTGTTACTACGGGACCTAATTCGCGTAACAAACTTAATGCCACTAAAGGCCCTAAGCTATCTTCTGCACCATAACCTACTAGAACGGTATAACCCTGCAGAGCGAGCACCATCCCGATGAATAGGCCTGATACCATGATGATTAAAAGAGATTGCGAGCCCACCATATATAATTGGCGAACAAGTAAAGGCGTGCCTTTTTTGAAGTTAGGCATATTCACTAATGCGCCAAACAACATTTGTGTTGAACGACCAAGAGCAGCAAACCGGCCTAGCGTCTTGTGACCTAACTTCTGAAATAGATCAAGCATTGTGCACTCCCAATAACTCTTTATCATAAGCAGGAGCTGGATAATGGAACGGCACAGGCCCATCAGACAAGCCGTTTAAAAACTGCTGCACTAGCTCAGATTGATGATTTTGCATTTGTTCAGGTGAACCTTCCCCTATCACCCCCTGATCAGCGATGATGATAACGTGATCAGCAATGCTCAAAACCTCAGTCACATCATGAGTTACTATAAGTGATGATAAACCTAACACCTCATTAAGTGATTTAATTAGCTTTACTAACACCCCCATTGAGATAGGGTCTTGGCCAGCAAAAGGTTCATCGTACATAATCAGTTCAGGGTCCAGAGCAATAGAACGCGCAAGGGCTGCACGGCGAGCCATACCACCAGAAAGCTCAGACGGCATTAAATCTTGTGCACCACGTAAACCGACGGCTTGTAATTTCATTAAAACGACAAGACGAATTAAATCTTCGCTAAGTTGAGTATGTTCGCGCAAAGGAAAGGCGATATTGTCAAACACTGACATATCGGTAAATAAGGCACCGCTTTGGAACAGCATACTCATTTTGGTACGGGCAGCATAAAGTTCCTTGCGAGTCATGCCAGGAATACTGTTGCCTTCAAATAAAATGTCACCAGAATCAGGCTTAAGCTGACCACCAATTAAGCGTAACATGGTGGTTTTACCAATGCCGCTCGGTCCCATGATAGCGGTTATCTTGCCTTTCGGAATGTTAAAACTCATATTTTTATATATGATTCTATCGCCCCGTGAAAAGGTTACATCCTTGATTTCTACTATTGATTGCGACAAGTCGCTCTCCATAACTTTTTTCACTAGTTTTGCCATTTTAAGGGTTTTTTAGTCAATATGGAAAAAACAAATCGTAAAATTTTGTAATATTTCCTATCAATAAATTCTAAAGCTAGCTGCAAAGAACTTAATCACACCTGAAATTTAGATTCCTCGCCCAGCACGCTTTATGCTTGCCAGCTCATTCTTTTACTTATACTTTCAGTTTCGCTTTTGTTACTATTTGCAGTCATCTGTATAAGTAATGTTGGCGTATCACAATGGTGACTTCTTTTGTCATTTTAATTATTGGTTTTGCTGCACTCGTTTGGAGTGCCGATCGGTTTGTTTATGGGGCGGCTGCACTCGCAAAAAACATGGGGATCCCCACCCTAATCATTGGTTTAACCGTAGTAGCTATGGGCTCATCTGCGCCTGAAATGATGGTATCAGCATCAGCAGCTCTAGCTGATAAAACAGATACTGCAGTAGGTAATGCGGTTGGTTCTAACATCACCAATATCTTACTTGTACTTGGTGTTACTGCTTTATTGCGTCCTCTTTCAGTATCATCTTTGACGCTTAAACGCGAAATGCCACTCGTACTGTTAATCTCTGTAGCAGCTTGGTATGTGTTTTCAGATAACTATTTTTCATTCACTGAGGGCATTGCATTGATGGTTGCCTTTGCTGTATTCATTGGTGGCTTAGTGATCGTCTCACTGCGCGCGAAAAACCAAGATGATCCTTTTGTCAGTGAAGCATGTGAAGATGTCCCGAACGACGTGAGCACAAAATCAGCCGTATTTTGGTTAGTCATCGGCATGATTTTATTACCTATTAGCTCGCATTTTTTAGTTGGGTCGGCGGTTGATATTGCAAAATATTTTGGTTTATCTGATCTCGTTATTGGCTTAACCATCATTGCCATTGGTACCAGCTTACCTGAGCTAGCAGCCTGTATTGCCGGGGTTCTAAAAAACGAAGACGATTTAGCACTGGGTAATATCGTTGGCTCAAATATCTTCAATTTACTCGCTGTATTACCACTTGCGGGCATTATCAACCCTTCAATTATTGACCCTTCTGCGGCAAACCGCGATGCACTTATTATGATTGCAGCAACCGTTGTATTGATGGCCATGTCATTGAACTTTAAAGGTGCTCGTCGTATCAATAGAGTAGAAGGTGGCTTCTTGTTAGTCGCATTTATTGCATATCAGGGCTATATTTTTAGCCAAATAGGATAATCAATGACACAACAAAGCTTTATCGCGCAAGGTAAGCGCGTACTCGAAATTGAAGCACAAGCCTTACAAGAAATTGAGCAATATATAAATCAAGATTTCGATAAGGCTTGTCAATTAATGTTCCAGTGTACAGGCCGTATCATTGTTATCGGTATGGGCAAGTCAGGCCACGTTGGTAATAAAATTGCGGCGACCCTTGCAAGTACTGGTACACCCGCATTTTTTGTTCACCCTGGTGAAGCAAGCCACGGTGATTTAGGCATGATCACTCATGATGATGTAGTGATGTGTATTTCTAATTCTGGTGAGACCAGCGAAGTACTAAGCATAATTCCTGTTATTAAGCGCATTGGCGCAAAGATGATTTCACTAACAGGCAATCCAGATTCAACCATGGCAAAGCTATCTGATGTCCATGTTTGCATTAAAGTAAGTAAAGAAGCATGCCCGTTAGGCCTAGCACCAACTGCTAGTACAACAGCAACATTAGTTATGGGCGATGCAATAGCCGTTGCGTTACTTGAAACGCGTGGTTTTACAGCTGACGATTTTGCACTTTCGCATCCTGGTGGCAGTCTAGGTAAACGTTTATTACTAACATTAGATGATGTTATGCACGCAGGCGATGCCACCCCAATCGTTAACGAAACGCAAAGCATTAAAGATGCGTTAATTGAAATGTCAGCCAAGGGCCTTGGTATGACTGCGGTAATAGGTGCAGACAAAAAGTTAGCCGGATTATTCACCGATGGTGATTTACGCCGTATTTTAGAGCAGCGCATTGATATCCATAGTACTGCTATTAGTCAAGTGATGACTCGTTCATGTACTACTGCGCGCCCTGACATGCTTGCAGCTGAGGCATTGAACATTATGGAACGTAAACGTATCAATGGTTTAATTGTGGTAGATCATAGTAATACGCCTATTGGTGCCCTTAATATGCAAGACCTATTAAAAGCAGGAGTTCTTTAAGCAATGACATTCGCCGAGCTTTACCAGCCTCTTAGCCCTGATGTGAGTCAGCGCGCACAAAAAGTAAAATTGCTAATCTGCGATATTGATGGTGTTTTTTCTGATGGCCGAATTTATTTAGGCAATGATGGCGAAGAACTTAAAGCATTCAATACAAAAGATGGCTTTGGTATTAAAGCGCTCATAAATAGTGGTTTTGAAGTGGCAGTCATTACTGGCCGCCATTCACAAATAGTTCAGCAGCGAATGACTAGCCTAACAGTTCAGCACATTTATCAGGGACAAGAAGATAAGCTAATTGCTTATCAAGAGTTAAAGGATAAACTGGGGCTAACTGATGAGCAAATTGCCTATATTGGTGATGATGGTCCAGACTTACCAGTAATGGAAAAAGTAGGGTTTGCTGTTGCTGTTAACGACGCACACCCACTAATTAAAAAGCTGGCTCATTACACCACATTATTACCAGGTGGCTTTGGAGCCGTGCGTGAATTAACTGATTTACTGATGTTAGAAAACGGTAAGCCGTTAACTAGCGATGGAACCAGCGCATGAATATAGCCCGTATTTTACTGAGTGTTGTTTTTGTTTGTTGCATGGTGTGGTTGTGGTATCCGTACTTTAATCAATCAGCAGACACAATAACTAGTGAAGACGAGATCATTGCAACGCCTGATTACACTGCGGTGGCGTTAAAGCAAACTGCTTATGACGAGCAAGGAAAAATCAGTCATAAAGTAGCTGCGGCTAAAATGGAGTTGTATCAACAATTAGGGTTTACCTTTTTTGAGCAACCTGTATTTACTATTTATGGCGACCAGCAGGTTTGGCAAGTAAAAGCCAAAGAAGCCACTTTATACGAAAATGATCAGCTGATTTTTGAAGGGGATGTAGTTGCTAAAAACTTAACCCATAACGGTATGATCGAAGATATAAAAGCAGAAAACATTAATGTCGACATTAATAAAATGACCATGTTTTCAAAGCAACCTGTAACACTAACGGGACCGAATTTAAAGATTACCGGTAAAGGCTTAAAAGCCGATTTAAAAACCGAAATTGTTGAGTTAACTAACCATACACGAACCATATACTATGACCAATAAACTGAAGAAATTACTCCTGATCCCAAGCTTATTGATTGCGTTTTCCGGCACCGCTGCCGAGCAAACTGGCGCACAAATTAGCATTAGCTCAGATCGCCAAGTTGGTAAACTAAAAGATGGCGTTGGCATATTTGAAGGTAACGTAGAGATCGTGCATGGTAATCGTCGTATTACAGCAGAACGTCTTGAAGCACACGGCGGTGATACCGAAGGTACAGTAGAGCTAATTATTGCAACAGGCAAACCAGCTTACTTCGAAGAAAAACAAACGGATGGTTCCGTAATGAGCGCCAGTGCTGAAGAAGTTCGTTATGATGTTGCGAAACGCTTCTTAACCTTAAACGGTGAAGCTGAAGTTACCCAAGCTGGTCAAAAAGTAACAGCGAAAAGCATTACCTATGATATGGCTCAGCAGCTTATCAGTGCTGAAAAAGACGAAAACTCATCAGATCGTGTACACACTATTTTAGTACCTGTTGAAAATAAAAAAGACAATAAAGGCCAACCATGAGCACATTAAAAGCAGAGCTTTTAGCTAAGAGCTACAAAGGCCGCCAAGTGGTTAAAAATGTCGGTCTGGAAGTTGAAGCAGGCAGTATTGTTGGCTTGCTTGGCCCAAATGGTGCTGGTAAAACCACGACTTTTTACATGATTGTAGGCCTAGTTCCGAGCGACAAAGGTAAAATTAGCATCGATGATAACGATATTACCCTTTTGCCAATGCACAGCCGTGCGAGGTTGGGTATTGGTTATCTACCGCAAGAATCTTCGATTTTTCGAAAGTTAACAGTTTACCAAAACTTGATGGCTATTTTAGAGACTCGTAAAGATCTAAATAAAACCACGCGGGAAGAAACTCTAAATAGCTTATTAGATGAATTTAGCATCCAACACATCCGTGATAGTCAAGGTATGGCTCTATCTGGTGGTGAACGTCGCCGCGTTGAAATTGCTCGCGCATTAGCCGCTAATCCTAAATTTATCCTTTTAGATGAGCCTTTTGCTGGTGTTGATCCAATTTCAGTGTTAGATATAAAGAAAATTATTGAGCACCTAAAAAATCGTGGTATTGGTGTACTAATTACTGACCATAATGTTCGAGAAACCCTTGATGTTTGTGAAAAAGCCTACATTGTTTCTCATGGGGAGCTAATTGCATCAGGCACACCTGAGCACGTATTAGCTGACCAAACTGTACGCGATGTTTATCTAGGCGAGCAATTTAGGCTGTAACCATTACGCCACCGACTAGAGCATCTGCTAGACTTATAACAATGACAATAAATCGATAATAACTTAACTGTCTTTGCACAGTTATCGATAACTTAAAAAAAGGATTGTTAGGGATACATGAGGCAATCATTACAGCTGCGCATGGGCCAGCAACTTACAATGACTCCACAACTGCAACAAGCTATACGTTTGTTGCAGCTCAGTACATTGGATCTCCAACAAGAAATTCAAGAGGCGCTAGATAGTAACCCTTTACTTGAAGTGGAAGAAGCGGATTACAACGAAGAAAGCATCGGCAAAAATGAGCAAAAAGCTGAATCTGACGATGTGCAAGTCAGCGCTTCTGCAGACGAAGCACCTAGCGAATATGAACAAGAAAGCAGTGATGCTCTAAATAAAGACACTGTAAGTGACGATTTAGCTATGGATGTTACATGGGATGAGTACATGAGTGCCGCTCCATCAACATCATCAGGGCCAATGCCAGAAGATGAATCTATTTATCAAGGTGCATCGACCGAAACCCTTCACGAATACCTTATGTGGCAATTACAGCTAACTCCCTTTAGTCCGACTGATGAAGCGATTGCTGTGGCAATTGTTGAGGCTATCGATGACTCTGGTATTTTAACGGTAAGCTGTGAAGATATCGTCGAGAGCTTTAATCAAAATAGTGATGAAGAAGAAATCGAACTTGATGAAGTCGAAGCGGTCCTAAAGAGAATTCAATTGTTTGATCCTGTCGGTATTGGGGCGCGTAGTTTACAGGAATGCCTGTGTATTCAACTTCGCCAATTCGATGCAAACACGCCATATTTAGCTGAAACTAAAATGGTTTTATCTGAGCATATCGAATTATTAGCGAGTCGCGACTATCGAACTTTGATGAAAAAGACTAAGCTTAAAGAAAATGAGCTTAAAGAAGTAATGACGCTAATTCACAGCTTAAACCCTAAGCCTGCGGATAGCATAGTACGCGAAGAGTCTGAGTACGTCATACCTGATGTATCAGTGAAAAAAGTAAAAGGTCGCTGGGTGGTTGAGTTAAACCCAGATAGTATGCCAAAGATTAGAGTGAACAGCCAATATGCGGCTATGTCTCGCTCTGTTAAATCAAGTAGCGACAGCCAATTTATTCGCTCTCACTTACAAGAAGCAAAGTGGTTTATTAAGAGCTTAGAAAGCCGTAACGATACACTATTAAAAGTGACCAACTGTATCGTTCAACAACAACAAGCTTTCTTTGAGCATGGCCCAGAAGCAATGAAGCCGATGGTGCTAAATGATGTTGCTGAAATGGTCGAAATGCATGAATCGACGATTTCACGAGTAACAACGCAAAAATATATGCATACCCCTAGGGGTATTTTTGAGTTGAAATATTTCTTCTCAAGCCATGTCAGCACTGAAAATGGTGGTGAGTGTTCTTCAACAGCAATACGCGCTTTAATCAAGAAGTTAGTCGCTGCAGAAAACTCGGCTAAACCATTGAGTGATAGCAAAATTGCAGATATATTGGCTGAGCAAGGAATTAAAGTAGCTAGACGTACAATTGCAAAATATCGTGAGTCTCTAGCAATACCTCCGTCTAATCAGCGTAAGAGTTTGATTTAGACGTTTTACATAGAAGGAAAAATGCTTATGCAACTAAATTTAACTGGTCGTCATGTAGAAATCACTGATTCATTAAGAGACTATGTAAACACCAAGTTTGCGAAACTAGAAAGGCATTTTGACCATATTAATAATGTTCATGTCATTCTAGATGTAGAAAAATTAAGCCAAAAAGCAGAAGCAACTTTACATGTAAACGGAGGCGAATTGTTCGCTTCTACAGAACATCAAGATATGTACGCAGCCATTGACTCGTTGATCGATAAGCTTGATCGCCAAGTCATTAAACACAAAGAGAAATTAGCTCGACATTAAATTATGAAACTAAGTTCACTTACTAATCAGGACTGCAGCAAAGCTGCGGTCCTTTTTAATAGCAAAAAAAGAATTCTTGAATATATCAGCGAACTGGCTCACCAGCAGCTTCCTCATTTATCTCAACAAGATATCCTAAATGCTTTACTCAACCGAGAGAAGCTAGGTAGCACCGGTATTGGCCGAGGTATTGCTATTCCACATGGCCGAATGAGTGGCGCCGATGAACCTCAGGCGTTTGTCATAGTGAGTGAATCCCCAATCAATTTTGATGCAATTGATAATCGCCCTGTTGACATTTTCGTAGCACTCATCGTACCAGATGGTGACTCTCAGCTTCATCTAAAGACCTTATCAACAATTGCTGATAGACTTAAAGATAAAGAGTTTTGTAAACAGCTGCGTAGCGCTACTACCGATCAGCAACTGTTTCAGGTTATATCAGCAGAGGCATAAATGGAATTAATCATTATCAGCGGTCGCTCAGGCTCAGGTAAATCGGTCGCTTTACGAGTACTTGAAGACTTAGGTTATTATTGCGTTGATAATATTCCAGTCAATTTACTGCCTTCGCTCGTGCGTAGCGTATCAGATAACTACGATAAAATAGCGGTCAGTATTGATGTGCGTAACCTTCCAAAAGAGCAGCAAGAATTTAATGATATTCTTGAGTACCTGCCAGGTTTCGCAAATCCAACACTTTTTTACTTAGACAGTGATGACCAAACCCTGATAAAACGCTTTTCAGAGACTCGTCGTTTACACCCATTATCCATTGATTCTTTGCCACTTGATCTGGCTATTAAACAAGAAAAAGTCTTACTCGATGTGTTGATCACTCGTGCTGATTTTATGATTGATACCACAGATCTCAGTGTTCATCAGTTAGCAGAATCAATTCGCGAAAAGATTTTGGGTAAAAAGGATAAAAAACTGATTATCACTTTTATGTCTTTCGGCTTTAAACACGGTATTCCAAAAGAAGCTGATTACGTATTTGATGCACGTTTTTTACCTAACCCACACTGGGAACCTGATTTAAAGCCGCTAACGGGTCTAGATCAACCAGTAAAAGATTACTTAGCTAGCCACAGCATAGTGCAAAAGTTCACATGGCAAATTCAAACATTTGTACAAACATGGCTACCACACTTAGAGCGTAACAACCGAAGTTACCTTACCATTGCCATTGGTTGTACTGGTGGCCAACATCGCTCTGTTTACTTAGCGCAAACAATTGGTGAGAGTTTTGCTAAAAGCCATGACAATGTAAAAATTCGCCACCGTGAACAAGACATTTAATTAGGCACTATTATAATGCGCGCTGAAGATACCTTTTTAATTCAAAACAAACTCGGCTTACATGCTCGCGCAGCCACTGTTTTAGCCCAATTAGCAGTACAATTTGATGCTAAAATTACGCTTTATCAAGACGATAAAGAAGCTGAAGGTGACAGCGTATTGGCGTTAATGCTACTTGAAAGCAGTCAAGGTAAAGAAGTTAGAGTCGTTTGTGAAGGCCCTGATGCTGATGCAGCATTAACTGCAATCGGTGAATTAATCGCACAGCGCTTTCACGAGCAAGAATAGCATTTGCTAAGCCTTCAAGATTTACGGTAAACTTAATTAGGATATTTGAAATTCCTTTTAAATATCCTACTTTTATATCGCTCGCTTTTCTAAGTTGCAAAACTCTTAATAAATTTATCACAGTGCGACGATATCTCTGCAAATACACCACAAAGCAACTATGCTGTATTTGCTCAGCCTATATAAACTTTTTTCAGTTGTAAGGACGCCAATGCCAGAAGCCTTTGAACAAGATTACCCACTACAACAACTCAAACAAGTGACCAAGTCACTCAATAGTGGTCAATTTGTTCAAGTGCGCGGTATGTTAGCCAAAACGGCGCCTTGTGATACAGCCCTTTTACTTGAGTCTTCTCCCCATAAAATTCGTCGTATGCTTTGGCAGCTGGTTGATCCAGATGTGCGTGGTGATGTTCTAGAAGAACTGTCTGAAGATGTACGTCTTGGTATTATTGCGCAGATGGAACCTGAGCACATTGCTGCCGCCACCGAGGACATGGACGACGATGACTTAGGTGAGGTTTTACGTAGCCTTCCTGATACCGTATATCAAGACGTAGTTAGTGCAATGGACTCGCAAGATAGAGAAAGGGCTACTCAGGCACTTTCTTATCAAGAGCGCTCTGCCGGTGCCTTGATGAACAGCGATACGGTAACAATTCGCCCAGATGTTACTTTAGATGTAGTGCTACGCTATTTACGCCTACGAGGTGAGCTACCAGAAGGCACTGATGACTTATACGTTGTTGATAAGCATAACTGCTTCCTAGGAGCACTTTCGTTAACTACACTGCTGACAAGCCCATCTGATAAAATTGTTCGCGATTTAATGGATGAAGATTGTGAGTCTATACTTATTTCAATGGATGAAAGTGATGTAGCACAACTTTTCGAACGTCATAACTGGATTTCAGCCCCGGTTGTTGATGACAACGCACACTTGCTAGGTCGTATTACCATCGATGATATCGTTGACGTAATCCGCGAAGATGCTGAACATAGCATGCTAAGCCTCGCTGGTCTTGATGACGAAGAAGATACCTTTGCGCCAGTGCTAAAAAGTTCGCAACGTCGCTCTATTTGGCTTGGAGTTAACTTATTAACCGCATTGCTAGCGGCAATTGTGGCAAGCTTTTTTGAAAATACCTTAGCAATTTTGCCTATTTTGGCAGTACTCAATGGTATCGTACCTTCAATGGGTGGCGTTGCAGGCAGTCAAACTTTAACACTGGTTATTCGTGGTATAGCCGTTGGCCATATTAATCAAACTAACCAACGCTTCTTATTACTCAAGGAATTAGCGATTGGCGCACTGAATGGCGTTATTTGGTCGATATTAATTGCCGGTGTTGTTGCCCTATGGCAATGGGACTTTAAGCTCGGTGCAGTATTAGCCTTTGCAATGTTTATGAACCTGGTTGCTGCAGGTATTGCGGGTGCAAGCATTCCATTAATTCTCAAGAAAATGAAAATTGACCCTGCCCTCGCTGGCAGTGTGGTACTAACAACCGTTACCGATATTGTCGGTATCTTTGCCTTCTTAGGTACTGCAACGTGGTTATTAATCTAATCTGAAAACGGCCCTTTAAGGGCCGTATTTATTTCTATTTACTTGCACGCTGCTTATTTTTACCAACTCTTGGTTTAGTATTGGCCTTTTTAAACTGGCTAAAACCGGTATGACGCGTCAGTGCCGCGCGGCCTTTACCACCCTTCCCTTTAGCTGCTTTCTCGTTGCGACCTTCTTCCGGTACCAAACAGTTTGGCCCCTTACCGATTAGATTCGCTTTGCCCATTTTTCTTAGCGCTTCACGGATCATCGGCCAACCAGCAGGATCATGGTAACGTAAAATCGCTTTGTGTAAACGACGCTGGCGGGCGCCTTTTGGTACAGGCACTTGCTCAGTGTTATTTTTAATATTGCGTAACGAGTTCATCTCAGTATGATAAATCGTCGTTGCGTTGGCCATTGGCGACGGATAAAAGTTTTGTACTTGATCAAGCTTAAAGTCATTACTCTTTAACCAAAGCGCCATATTAACCATGTCTTCGTCTTTAGTTCCTGGGTGAGCAGAAATAAAGTACGGGATCAGATACTGCTTTTTACCTGCTTCTTTTGAGTATTTATCAAATAGCTCTTTAAACTTATCATAAGCACCCATACCCGGCTTCATCATCTTAGATAATGGGCCATCTTCGGTATGCTCAGGGGCAATTTTTAAATACCCGCCTACGTGATGGGTAACCAGCTCTTTTACATAGCGTGGATCTTCAACTGCTAAGTCATAGCGTACGCCTGAAGCAATTAAGATTTTCTTCACACCCTTCACATCTCGGGCTTTTTTATAAAGCTCAATGGTTGGCGTGTGATCCGTGTCCATATGCTTACAAATATCAGGATAAACGCATGATAAACGACGGCAAGTACTCTCTGCTTTTTTACTCTTACAGCGCAACTTATACATATTCGCAGTCGGTCCACCTAAGTCAGAAATAACCCCAGTAAAGCCCGGTACCTTGTCACGAATTTGTTCAATTTCATCAATAATTGATTGCTCTGAACGGCTTTGAATAATACGCCCTTCGTGCTCTGTGATCGAACAGAAAGAACAACCACCAAAGCAGCCACGCATAATGTTCACTGAGGTTTTAATCATTTCATACGCAGGGATTTTGTCATCACCATAACTTGGGTGCGGAATACGTTGGTATGGCAAACCAAATACACCATCCATTTCTTCTGTTTCTAGTGGAAATGCTGGCGGATTTACCCAAATAGAACGGTCGCCATGACGTTGAAATAACGCACGTGCACAGCCTGGATTTGTTTCTTGGTGCAAAATACGCGACGCATGGGCATAAAGCGGCTTATTCACACTCACTTGCTCAAACGCTGGCAGTTTAACGTAGGTCTTTTCCCATGGTTTAGGACGTGCAGGCTGAACAGTTATTGGTTTGGCTGCTTCAGCACTTAGATCAATACCCGCTTTTTTAAACTCGGATTTACTACAACCTACATCATCTGCGCCATACGGGTTTGGAATTGGATCAATCTTACCGATTTTATCGATAGCTGTAGAGTCACTACCACGCCAACCCGGCAATGGTTCCTTACGAATTACCGCGGTACCACGTATATCTTGAATTGTCTCGACCGACTCACCTGCGGCAATACGGTGAGCCACTTCAACAAGTGGACGCTCAGCATTACCGTAAATTAAAATGTCGGCTTTGGCATCAAACAGAACACTTCGGCGTACTTTTTCTTGCCAGTAATCATAATGAGCAATACGACGTAAACTCGCCTCAATACCACCGATGATCAGCGGCACATCTTTATAAGCTTCGCGACAACGTTGGCTATATACAACCACCGCACGGTCAGGGCGTTTACCACCTATGTTACCTGGCGTGTATGCATCATCATGACGCATACGCTTTTCAGCGGTATAACGGTTGATCATCGAGTCCATATTACCCGCCGTAACACCAAAGAATAAGTTAGGCTTGCCTAACGCCATAAAGGCATCTTTCGAGTTCCAGTCAGGCTGCGCAATAATACCAACGCGAAAACCCTGCGATTCAAGCATGCGGCCAATCACAGCCATACCGAAACTTGGGTGATCAACATATGCATCACCACTGACAATGATCACGTCACAGCTATCCCAGCCTAACGCGTCCATTTCTGCACGAGTGGTCGGTAAGAATGGCGCCGTGCCATAGCATTCAGCCCAATACTTAGGGTAAGAAAACAGGCCTCGCTCGGCTTTTAATGCGCTCATAAAGTGTACTCTGCTAACAAAAGGGGCGAATTATACCCCACTCTTATGCATTATTATAGAAAACAAAACGCCCTTCACGTGGAAGGGCGCTGTTTAATTCATATGCACTTACTGTAACTAGCTATTGCTTAGCTTGCAGGTAGGTAATTAACTCTTTTTCTGGCATAGGCTTAGCGTACATGAAGCCTTGCACTTCATCACAGCCAAGCTGGGCTAAATAATCTGCTTGCGCTTGTGTTTCGACCCCTTCTGCAATAGTTTTTAAGCCTAACCTTGCACCAAGAGAAATAATTAACGCTGCAATCGCCTGACAATCTTGACCTGGTAAATCTTTAATAAAAGCACGATCAATTTTAAGTCTATCAAGCGGCAATTTTTGCAAATAACTCAACGACGAGAACCCTGTACCAAAGTCATCAATCGCAATCTCAATGCCAAACTCTTTAAGCTCTTTTAATGTCGTGATCACATTAGCTAGTTCATCCATAACCACACTTTCGGTTACTTCAAGTTCGATAAACTGCGGCTCTACATTGTATTTTGTTAAAGTGTCTTTAACTTGCTGTGCATAGCCTTTAACTTTAAATTGTGGCACCGACACATTCACAGCAATACTTATTGAAAAGCCTAATGCTTCTAAGCGCTTTTGCTGCAAACATGCTTGCTCTAGCACCCACTGGCCTATATCAACAATTAAGCCTGCATCTTCAGCCATAGGAACGAAAATCGCCGGTGAAATATACTGACCATTACCCGAAGGCCAACGAAGCAGCGCTTCGCAGCCAATAATCTCAAGGGTATTTAAATCAAGTTGCGGCTGAAACCAAACCTCTAATTTACGTTGTTCGAAATCTTGGCGAAGTTGTCTGATGATACCTAAACGCCACGCCATTTTCTCTTCCATATCTGGGGTATAAGTCACCACCATTTCAGAAGATTGTTTTTTAGCTTGGTTAAGAGCAATGTATCCCAGTTTTAATGTCTCAATTCCCGCTTTTTGAAAGTCACCTTGATAACATAAACCGATGTTAAAATTGATTGGCAAAATGTGTTCGCCCGCATTAAAAGGCAAACTTAAATGCTCGCGAAGTAGCTCAACATCACACTCATTAACTGGTAACAATAGACCGAACACATCTGCACCAATACGTGAGAGCAACTCAGCATTAGGGTACTCTTGTTGTAACCTATCGACAATTGCGTTCAGTAATAAGTTACCGATCTCTTGACCTAAGCCGTTATTAATATCAGAGAATTGCGCAACATCAATTAATAAAAATACAAAATCACTTTTACCCGGTTGATAGTAACGCTCAACTTTATTCATGAAATCATTACGATTCGATAAGCCAGTTAAAATATCTTTATATGCAGCATCGCGTAAACGGTTGAACAATCTAACATTATCAAGACCAACACTGACATTAGTCAGGAATATCTCGGCAAATTGTAATTGCGAAGGACTTGGCGTGTGCTCGGTTTCTAAGTAAATAGCTGCTTGGCGATTTTTACTTTTGAGTAAGTATGTACTGTCAATATCCGTATGTTGATGTTCACCTTGCGCCAAGCAATTATTCACTTGCATGATGATACGACCATCATCAAGTTGCTCAACACCTTGACCTATAAAATCATTGTATTGAGCGCAACCGCCTAAAACATAAACCTGATTATCATCTTCGATTGAACCACACAGTAAGCCTTGCGGTTCACAATCCAAAATAATTGAAAGCTGTTTGATAACCGCCATCGAAAAAGCTTTGATATCGGTAAAACCAAGAATGGCTTTTGATGCATACAAAATATTATTTAAAGCGCGGCTTTGAAATTCTAGCTGACAAACTTGCTCATATGAGCGAATAGCAGTAACAAGTGCAGTAATAAGCTTACTGCGTGTTAGTTCTGTTTTGGTTTTATAGTCGTTTATATCGTATTCGCGGATAACCTTTTCTTCAGGTGCATAACCTGGTTGTCCGGTTCGTAAAATAATTCGCACGTTGTGATTTTTGAGGCATTCTCTAACTTGCTTTACAACTTTTAAGCCAGCATCATCTGACTCCATGACTACATCAAGTAAAATCACCGAAATCGAATGGTCATTTTTAAGTAATTCGAGTGCTTCTGCACCTGAATAGGCATGGTGGAACCGCAAGCCTTTGTCCCAGAACTCAACCCCTGAAAGAGCAAGCTTAGTCACTGAATGTATTTCTGGATCATCATCGACAATTAATACGTCCCAAAAATCAGAGACAGTTTCATCCACTAACTGTTCGTCATCTTGGTCACTAAACAAAAAGTCGTTACTCTCTGATGCCATTAATAATTCCTTAGAGTGATGCCCATAATACTGTAACCATGGTTCCACTCCATTTTACAGCGACGCTCAAAATTCTATCACTTATTTAACTATGATACATTAGTGATAGCTTATATAGTATCAAACAGATTATAGTCTATGTTACGTATAATGTTATGAAAGTTATAAAACAATTGCCTGAGGTGAGACTATTAAAATACTCATTTTTACCCTAAAAGCGATTTTTATCGGCATTCTGATCTCACTTGTCATTGGACTGATGCTTTCACCGCAATATACAGTTCACAAGTCAATTAAAGTGAACGCAAGCAGCGCCGAGATTGCGAGTCTTGTTGGCGACTTTAGTCAATGGCCAAAGTGGCAACCATGGCAGGCAGTGGACCCGAGCATTAAATTTATCATTGCTGAGCCAAGTCAGGGCGTTGGTGCACATCAATTTTGGCAAAGTCGCTTTGGCGAAGGTGAAATGACCATCACCCAACTCGACAATACTCAGCTTTCATTTAATATATTATTTAATAAAGAACACATTACCCAAGGCACTATCCGCTATTTACCTGAAGGCGATAACGTTAATATTGAGTGTTCACTAAATGGTGAGGTTAATACCCCAATTATTGGTGGCTACCTTGCTTTATTAAGCCAGTATATTCTCAATAACACAGTAAAGCTGGCGCTCAATAACATCAAAACCCATGCGCAGTTAGCAACAAAAGACAAGGCGATTGCTACCGATGACAGTGAAAGCAGCTCAAGCGAGAGTTAATCTTGCTAATATCATAGAAAATCAGCTCGGCTATCCAATTCATAAAGCCCCATCGGCTAGGATTAACCATGCTGATAATGACAGCTACTCAGCACAAGGTCAGCAACAGCTAGCCTATCAAATAAGAGCTCAAGCCAGCCTTTTAGAGCGCGCCCAAACTCGCCAAGAAATTCAATTTATAAAGCGCCAAGAAAATATCGAAACCATTATGTCGATGGCCATGGCTTTTTGCCCGGATGTTACTGGTCAACAACAGCCCGATTTTGATTGGATAGAGCGTTTTATTAGTTTATGTGAAGACACTGCGAACTCATCAATGCAGAAACTGTGGGCGAAAATACTAGCTGGTGAAACAGTCTCACCGGGTACCTTTTCAATTAAAAGCCTGCAAACACTTAAACACATGACTCAGCGAGAAGCTGATGCCCTTCAACGCTGTACATCACTGTGTGGCTTTAATGAAAAAGACAACAGCCACTTAATTTTACTCGGCTTTTATAAAAAACCATCGCTGTTTGATTTGCTCAGAAAGGGTAACAAAGTGTCATTTAACTTAGGAAAAACTCCCGTTAGCTTTCCTGATATTCTTACCTTAATGGATATTAACTTACTATACCGAAAAGAAATCGAATCAGCCGTTTTAAAAGCTGGCCAAGAACTAATACTGAGCTTTATGAATCAACGCTTGGTTCTAATAGCGAAAAGTAATGACTTGGTACTCAGTTATTATAAGTTTACTCAAACAGGTGATGAGTTACGAAAGCTAATTGCATCGCCAATAAACAAAGCTTATAAGCAAATATTATCAACAGCATTAGAAGATGAATTTGAAGTAAGCTGGCAAGCTTTAAAATAAAGCAGCCAGCTTAGTATAAATCGAATGGCTCGATTAGAAGTGGATTTGAATACCCGCAAATGGGCCTGATGCATCTAAGTCTGTGTAGATATCATCAATATCATCAAGCTCTAATGTCATTGAGCGGTAGCCCGCTTTAATATCCATATCAATTGCTAAGTTATCAAGTAAAGCGTATGCAATGCCCGCCTGATAGTCTTGAATTTTGCTATCGTCAATAGCTAGTAAACTACCTTCAAAGAATACGCTTAAACCCGTTAATGGTAAGCCAACTTCAGCACGGCCATAAACTAAAGGTACGAAACCAGAGAAATCAACTCGCTCAGTCGTGTTTTGGCCACCATCTTGCGATGTACCCGTTACCGTAATTTCACCGTCGAATTGTTTCGCATTCACACCTAAATCAATAGAAACTAAATCATTATCAAAGATTTCGTAATAGAGAATATAGTCGATGTGTGATAAATCGCTGACAGTGCCTACTTGCGTACCTACAACGTAATCTGAACCACCAAAGCTAAAGGTTTCATCTAGGGTGGTATCACCATTTAACTCAAGCTCAGTGTATTTTAGTTTAATGTTTGGTACTAACGGCACTGGGTGCTCAAGCGCTGCGTAGTAGCTCGTAAACGTTTCATCATCAAATTTAAAGCTTTGTAAGTTTCCGTCTTGAGCAAAGCTACCGCTATTATCTGATTGCCAGCCATCAACACCTAAGTATAAACCTAATAATGTATCAGCTTGCGCTGTTGGGGCTAAACAAGCCATTGAAAGGGCTGCTGCTAAACAGTACTTTTTCATCATTTTATCCTTGCGCTAAAAGTTCGCTAAGTTCAATTAGAGCCGCATTGGCTCGAGAAATATAATTCGCCATGACCAATGAGTGGTTAGCTACAAAACCAAAGCCACTGCCATTTAAAATCATTGGGCTCCACACTGTTTCTTGTGTGGCCTCTAATTCACGAATAATTTGTTGCAGACTAACACGAGCATTTTTCTTTTCTAATACATCAGCAAAATCATATTCAACCGCTTGTAAAAAGTGCAGTAATGCCCACGTTGCACCACGAGATTCATAAAACACATCATCAATTTGCCACCAAGATGTTTTCACTTGGTTTTGCAAAGGTGTATAAGTTGCTTGATGAGCTGCAGTGTCGCCAGCTAAATCTGTATTCAAACGGTCTTGACCAACACTCGCACTTAATCGCTGACTTAAGCTGCCAAGTCGCTTTTCAGCTTCTTTTAACCAGCTGCGTAAATTATCAGCACGGGCATAAAACTGGCTATCACGATCGTTCTGATCCGCTATTTGAGTACGGTACACTACCAATAAATCAATGCCCTTTTGATACTCTGTTTCAGCACTCGGCCATGCCCATGCAACAGAGCTAATGTTAAACTGTGGCTGGGCTTTTTTTAGAGCTTCATGCTCAGTAGATTGCGATTGTGAACGGCTGAAGTCTTTACGCATAGACAACACTAAATCACGGGTCATCTCAAGTGCGCCGTATTCCCAGGCAGGCATATTATCCATCATCACACTAGGTGGCATCATATCATTTGATAAATAACCACCAGGCTTATTTAACAATGTACTTGCAACATCAATCAGTGTTGACGTTGTTGTGTAGCCAGTGACAAACTTTTCGCCACGCAGTTGCGCTTCTTGTTTTGCCTTGCTAACAACATCCATGCGATCCGGCTCACTACTCCAGTAAACAGCAATCGCGTAAAAAATAATTAATACAATAAGTAATGCACTGGCTATTTTTCCTTTATGCTCAGACATAATACCTCCTAGTGATGTGAGTGCTCTTTACTTTTTTGTGCTGCCTGTTCAGACATTTCTTGTAAAGACACAACTTTGGCTTGGGTGAAAACTCGATTGCCATCATTAAAATATAGCGTGAGTTTACGCTCTTGCCCTGCTTTTAGTTGATCTTCAGGTTCAAACACCATTAAGTGATAACCACCTGGTTTAAACTCAACACTGCTATGACCATCGATCTTTAATGATAAAACCTGCTCCATTTTCATCATGCCATCAACATGGGTATGCTGATGGATTTCAACACGTCCTAAACCATCCAGTTCCGCTTTAGTTAGTACTGTTGCATGCTCACTTGGGTTGGTAATAGTTAAATAAGCAACACTTGCTTTACTGGCTGGTAAAAACTCACGTACCTGCGCGTTGCTTACGGTTACTTCAGCAACATCGTTATGGTCATGGCCACTATGGGCAAATGAAAAGGTACTCGTGATTAAACTTGCGGTAAGAAAAGAGAGTGCGGGCCATAGTTTCATTATGTTTTAATCCTTGTTAAGACATTAACTTACCCGCTAAATTTAGCATATTTTATGTATTAAGGCAGTTTAATAGTACCTTAAGCTGGTGATTTTTTGTTATCGGCGATCAACCAACACAATGCTGCGATCAATAAAAGAGGCCATGCAATCATTACTGAGCCAAATAAAAACGCAAGCACAACACCAATCAGAGCAACAACACCTGCGCCAAGTAGACCAATAGTGAATAGCGCAACACCAGCAACGACAGCAATCACAGCTACAATTGCTCCGATGACCTCAAGGCCAGCCCAACTCATATCAGCAATTGATAAGGGCAACTGCCATGAGTCAAACGATACAAATGAAACTACATCAGTGCATAGTAGTAACATTGCTAGAACGATGATAGCTAACGTTTTCATGATCGACTCCTAGTAGCCTTTTACTGGTAAAGTGCAATGAGCCACTAAGTAACCCACGCCAATTAACAGCGGCATTTGAATAAGTAGTATGATCATTACCAAACGGGTTGACCACACAGGGAAGCCTAAGCGTGCAGCGAGTCCGCTACACACACCCGAGATCTTTTTGTTACTCAGATCACGGTACCAACGTGTCGATGTGTGATAAGTATTCATCATAAACCTCCTAAGCCGACTGCTTCATCGTTGCTTTTAAATCAGCAAGCTGTTTTTCGATTGCTTCATCTTTCTCAAGGGCAGCGATTTGCGCTGCTGTTGAATTTGCGGCATCACTTTGCGTAAGTTCATACGCTTCAACTTGTGACTCAATGTTTTCAACGCGCTGCTCTAAGTAGTCAAAACGTGCTAATGCATCTTCAACTTTACTGCTATGCAGCTGCTCTTTAACCTTTAAACGTGCTGTAACAACACGTTCTTTTTGCATGTAAGTCAGCTGTTTGGCTTTTGCATCCGCAAGCTTGTTTTGTAAACGCTGGCAGTCTTCTGTCAATTTTGCGAGTGACTCAGCAACTTTATCCATTTCAGCTTGTTGCGCTTCGATTTCTGTCGTTAAACGCTGCTTTTCAACTAACGCAGCTTTGGCAAGATCATCACGATCTTTACTTAGTGCTTTTTCTGCTTTAGCTTGCCAGTCAGCTACTTTCGCTTGTTTAGCTGCGATTTCGCGCTTCATTTGCTTTTCTTGCGTTAAAAATGTCGCAGCGGTTGCACGGCATTCAGTCAGTGCATCCTGCATTTCTTGCACGAGTAGATTAAGTAACTTTTCAGGATCTTCAGCTTTATCTAATGCTGCAGAAAGGTTTGCCTGAATAATGTCATTTACGCGATTTAATACACCCATGTGACTCTCCTGTTGATTATTGGGTTAATACAGCTAGGAGATTCCAATTCTTGTGCCAACTAACGAATAAACAAAATTTATTATTTAAATACAATCAGTTGAAGTGGATTTATTGAGATTTTGGCTGACTAGTGACTGAATGAAAAATAACTAATTTGACTAAAAAATTAACTTTTTCACTAAATTTTAGGATCAAAAAAAGCCACGAAATGTGGCTTTTTAATAGGATATTTGATTAGGCTTCTGGGACAAAACTCAAGGCTTTATCCATAACAGATAAATCAGCCGCTTTACCATGACCCTTTTCTGAAAGGTGGCGTCTAAAACCACGCGCCCCAGGTTGGCCTTGGAAAATCCCCAACATGTGGCGAGCAATATGCCAAAAGTTAGCGCCTTTACTCATTTCATCTTCAATGTAGTCATACATTGCACGCACAACCTGATGGCGACTCAGTGTAAAGGCTTCATCACCATAAATATTTTCGTCTACTTCAGACAAAATAAACGGATTACTATACGCCTCACGGCCAATCATGATGCCATCAACATACTCAAGGTGCGCCACACTATCAGCAATCGTTTTCACGCCACCATTCAAGCTTAGGTGTAGTTGCGGGTAATCTTTTTTCAGCTGATAAACGCGAGGATAATCAAGAGGTGGGATCTCACGATTTTCTTTTGGGCTTAAGCCATTTAGCCATGCCTTACGCGCATGAATAATAAAGTCATCACAACCAACATCATGACTTGCTTCTATTAAGGCACATAAAAACTCATACGAATCTTGCTCATCAATACCAATACGAGTTTTAACCGTAACAGGAATAGTCACTTCGGCCTTCATTGCAGCAACGCAGTCAGCAACCAGTTTAGGCTCAGCCATTAAACAAGCACCAAAACGACCATTTTGCACGCGATCAGACGGACAGCCCACATTTAAATTAACTTCATGATAGCCGCGCTCTGCCGCTAATTTTGCACACTTAGCCAAAGCTTCAGGATCTGATCCACCAAGTTGCAATGCGACTGGCCCTTCATGCTCATTAAAGTGTAAGTAATCGCCTTTACCAAATAAAATAGCGCCTGTTGTCACCATCTCAGTGTAAAGCACAGCGTGCTTAGTCATTTTACGGTGAAAGGTTCGACAGTGACGATCAGTCCAATCTAACATGGGTGCCACGGAAAAACGGCGGTTTAATGTCGTTGTGCTCATAACATGGCCCCTTTTAAGATCAATGCATTTACTTGCAACTTAAATTACCTAATACGATGAACGCTAAAAATAGCGATGACACATACCCCATTGGTATGCACCGAAATGAAAAATTGCAGCCATTATACCACCGAAGCAAGCTCACGGCATGGCTTAATCAAAGATCAGATGATGAAAAGAGGTGAAGAAGTGTACTGCAAACTCACTTCTTTGATGAATAAGCAAAAATGGAAAAGTTACATCTTCACTTCATTTAGAAGATGCTCAAGGTTTTGTCCTGTAAGCTCCAATACCGTGATTTCAAGCTCTTTGTAGTCTTCGTTTTTCAGGTTAACGAGCTTAGCACCCACTGCAATTCGCGCTACTTTCTCAACAGGATCCATTTCTACAATTTCAATTGATGCGCGCGTATCATGATCTTTTGATTGCACATAATATTCACTAAAGAAGGTACCATCAGCACGTACATTTGGATTACTGTCAGACACAGACTGCAGAAGCGTGCCTTTCTTTAAATCACTTTTACGAAGTGAGAAGCTGTATTCCGCCACATTGGCATGACCAACAATCACGGTTACTGCGCTTTCACCATTAATTTTAAAATCATGATCTGTTACTTCGATGACTTTTAGCTTACCACTATCATAGGTCGGCTCCATGCAAGCACCTAAACTAAAAATCAGAAAAACAGATAAGACGACATTTTTGATTAGCATTCTTTGTTCCTTAAATTTTATATTGCCTTCTTTAAAGTTAGATAAAAGAAGGCAATTATTCAAAGTTTAAATCACTGAAAATGCACTTTAAATTAAAACTAGCCGACAACACTTAAACCAAAGTAGTGAGCAATACCGCCTAAAATATTAGTAACCGCCACTGACGATAAAATTAAGCCCATCACCCGGCTAATGATACTCGCGCCACTATCACCAATTAACTTATGAACATGTGTAGCAAGCAGTAATAAAACCAGCACGATTACTAATACAGAAAGCATGATCGATGAGGTTATAAGTTGCTCATACCAAGTGTATTCGGTATTTCGGGTCATCAATACCGCACCTAGCATGGCACCTGGGCTGGCAATTGAAGGTATCGCCAATGGGAAAATAGCGGTTTCTGTGCTATCTCGAACGCTTTTGATCTCTGTTTCTGGTTTACTTTCACCGAATATCATCAATAAAGCAAAAAGTAATAAAACAATACCTCCGGCAATCTGAAACGCCGAAAGCGGAATATTTATCGCGTCTAAAAGTAACTCACCAGCCACAACGAAAAACAATAAAACCAGTGCCGAAACACCAACAGCTTTTAACGCAACTTTGCGCTTAAATTTAGCATCATCCCAGCGTGTAACTGCAATAAAAACGGGCACAGTGCCGATCGGATCAATGACGGCAAAAAAGAAAATGAACGCAGCTAACAATTCATTCATTAAGAAAACTCCCTTGAAACGTGTTAGCGAATAAAAACACTGCAACTACAATACAGTATGTTAGTATATCACGGTAGCGTAAGGATAAGAGAAGATGAATATAGAATCACTCGTCAGTAAAGCAAAACAAGTATGCGATAATCGTGGTGCACGTTTCACACCTATCCGTGAAAAAGTATTCCGCCTATTAGCTAGTGCGCAGGGTGGTGTCGGTGCTTATGACTTATTAGAACAACTCAAATTAACTGAGTCAGGCGCAAAACCAGCCACTATTTATCGAGCGCTCGATTTCTTATCGGAACTTGGCTTTATTCATAAAATTGAAAGCACCAACTCATTTATGTTGTGCCATCATTTTGATCACATTCACCCTGTACAATTATTAATTTGTGACAGCTGTGGTTATGTAAAAGAATTACATTCAACAGTAATATCTCATGAGCTTAATAACTTAGCTGCAGAAAGTGGATTTATTGTCTCAGGACAAACTATCGAAGCACATGGCAAGTGCGAAAAGTGCAAAGAATAAGTGCGGTGTTTGAAACAACCACTACACTTAAAGTATGATTAATGGCATTTCGAAACCTAAGGGAAATTAAATAATGAATGTGGAGTTCATCAACCCTTTTTTATCATCATTATTAAATGTATTGAGCACCATGGCTCAAACAGAATTAAAGCCGGGCAAACCTAGTTTAAAAAAAGATGAATTAGCCCGTGGCGATGTATCAGGTTTGATTGGTATGGTTGGCCCACAAACTAAAGGTTCACTTTCAATCACCTTTGATGAAAATCTGGCACTAACCATTATGGAAAGAATGCTAGGTGAACGCCCTGATACGGTGAACGAAGAAGTAACAGACATGGTAGGTGAAATTACTAACATGGTGACAGGTGGCGCTAAAAACTTACTCGGCGAAAAAGGCTATGAGTTTGATATGGCTACGCCAGTTGTCGTGTCTGGTAAAGGACATACAATCGCTCATAAATGTGAAGGTGCCAAGGTGTTAATTCCATTCACTTCTGCTGATGGTAACGCCAATATTGAAGTTAGCTTTGATAAACTATGAGCTGGCAGCAAAAAATCATTCAATTGAAGCCTCGTTCGCGAGGCTTTCACATCATTGATGACGAGCTACTTCGTCAACTTCCTGAAATAACGCAATACAAAGTAGGCTTATTACACCTTTTCATTCAGCATACTTCTGCAAGCTTAACTATTAACGAAAATGCAGATCCTACTGTACGAATGGATATGGAAAGTCACTTCAATCATTTTGTGCCAGAACGACAAAGTTATTATCGCCATGATTATGAAGGTGATGATGATCACCCTTACACTTATTTTCCTAATAGCTAACCATACACATTTGACAACTTATGAATGACTACTAAAGTAAGTTATTAAACATTCTCTTACTTTAACAGTTATAAACATGCCTAAAATCTCTTACGAGGTAGTATCAACACAGATAAAACCGTATACGTACAGCAGACCTTTAGTTGGTGTAGATGAAAATGGAGAACTGTTTGTAGAATACTCAAAACATGGCCTCACCCACATTAAAAATGTCGTACTATTATTTCTTGTTGGTAGAGATGAAAGTGGCGTTCTAGTTTCGGAAGAGCCATTGGAACATGCTAACAGGTTTATCCTTTCCCATCATATTGATGATAGAAAAGAAGAATCTGAACAGTACAGCAAAGGGCTTATTCACTTTTTTTCATTTTTAATCACAATGCAAGCGCGTTGGGATACTTGCCATGATGAAGACTTATACGATGAAGCTATCGACCTTCCGAGACCAACTTGGGATAACTTCCCCATTAGAAAATCAGAACGTATCACCTATCAATATCGTAAAGCGCTGTTTGACGCAGTGCTAAATGAACCAGATCAAGATAAAAGGTTAGCTAGGACAACAGCTACAGCTTATATGGGTGCGGTGATTAAGTTCTATAAATTCCATCTTCGAAATGGTTACCCCTTTGTCAATCCCCCCTTTGAGCATGAAGTTATAACTCTACATTTCGAGGCGAATGGCAGGTCGATGAATGGTTATATGTCTAAAGAAATCCACACTACTGATTTACGCTTGAACTTCCCTAAGTCACAAAAAAATGAAGGAGGTTCACTACCATCTGCTAAGCGAGGGCTTAAACCGCTAACAAATAACGAATGGAAAGAGGTAGAAAATATTCTTATCAACACCCGTAGAGTTGTAAAGAATATTGGTGGGGAATTAAAGTCAGCCACTATACCAATAGAGTTCTGTCTGTTATTTCTGATAATTCGCTATTCAGGCATGAGAAAAGAAGAAGCCTCCAGTTTGCACAAAGGGCAAGTAGTTAAGCCTGACTTAACTAAACCCAATACACGGATCGGTATTGGTGGTCAATATGGCTCCCTCACCAAAACTAAAGATGGCGGTAATAAATCCAGACGCACAATAATTAAAAGTTCCATCATGCAGATGCTTTATGAGTACACACGTAGTGATAGATATAAACAGCGATTAGCTAAATTTCAGAAATTATGTCAGACCACCCGAGATAATGGGGAAGATGGTTTTTTTGATGCTGAAGATGGTGTCGACGAAGATAAACACTACCTGTTTATTAGTCAATCGGGCAAGCCTATATTCACAAAGCTTAATGAAATCAATACACGATGGAATGAGATACGCACAACAGTAGAGAAAGTAACAGGCAAAAAGGTAATTGGCACAGTACATAATTTACGGGCTACATTTGGTGTATCGCTCTTTAGAGTTTTATTAAGGGAAATGACTACAGATGAAGCCTTAGCACATGTTTCTGAATGTTTCGGACATGAAGATGAGTCAACCACATTGATGTACCTTACAATCGCTCAAGACTACCCAACGGGGGATGAAATATACGAAGATGTATTGGAGCATCTAAAAGTTTTTGATGAACCTAACGAATTAGATACGCAGTTATCTAACTAAAACCAATAGGTGGGAGATAATTGTATGGTTCGTAATAAAAACAAGCGTAAAACCTTATCTCCAGAACCTAACCTGTTTACAACCAAAGCAAAAGTTCAACAACTTAATATTGAATCTATGGTACTTCCCTATGGAGGGAATTGTCATTTGCTCCGCTTAAAGTACAAGGGATGCCCAACGTTACAATCTCAAGAAGGAAGCCCTCCTTACTTTAGAGAAGGTACGGTACTGGTTGATATGGACCGTGATTCATTCATCCGTGAGCTTTATTTATTGCTCAGTGAAATTAAAAACTCGACTAGCAGACATTATTTTAAAACTATGATCTCCTATATCAGATGGCTAGATGATAATGATTTGAAAGCCATAAATGGTGACTATGTTCACAATGTGTTGACTAATAAATACATGACTTGGTGCGAAGAGCAATGCAGGCTTGGGCAAATGAAAAAATCTGCATGGTCTGTTAGAAGAGGTGGTATCTCATGGTTATTAAAGGCAAAAGGTCGAAAATATGAAGCCGACCAGCTACCTCCTGTAAAACGGCGGAGAGATAGTATAATCCCTCACAGATCCTTAGACTTGACGTCCGAGTTAAAGCCTGTAGTGCAAGCTCTTTTTAAGGCGTACAAAGCTCTTTGTGTGCACTTTAGCGAAAATACACTCCCTGATAGACACCCCTTACTAGATGAGGTGTTATTAAGAAAAGAAGCTGAAAAAAGAGGACTTTCTGGCCATAAGCTAGGGGCACATAAAATTGCTTTTGTAAACGCAATGTCAAGAACACACCCGAATAATCATATCGTCAGAATTGCAATGATGATCTGCTATATGTTCACAGGAATAAATACTACACCACTTGCAAGTCTTAGAATATCTGATGTTACATTTAAAGAGCTGCTAGGTGGTAGGTATATACTGGATTCAATAAAAGGTAGAGCTGCTTGGCAAGAGCAAGATAACTCTCTTGGTTTTAGTAAAAGAGCGAAGGAGTACATCGAAAGCTGGCTCAAGATATCATTGAAGATGGCTAAACATGATCAAAATGCTCCACTATTTCCATATTTCACGAAAAATGGTCGAGTTGATACCTATTCAGGCTCGAACCAAAGCCCTCAAGAAAACGTAAACAGACTGTTAGCTCGCCTCGGGTTGCCTAAGATCACTCCATCTAACTTACGAAAAACTAAATTAGATACGCTATTTCAAGTTACCGAATCCGTATATCTGGTCTCTATGACTGCAAATAATACCCCTGATACGATTAAGCGTAGTTATGTACATGGCCATGAATCAGGACATCAGAAAAATCTAGCTGCATCTATGGATGCAAAATTTAATATGGCTAAAGGAAAAGACATTTCTGAGGCAACCACAGAGGCAAAATTCAACTACGCGAGAGTGTTGGACGATTATGAGTATCAGCGTCTTCGTGAAGGACAGGATAGAAGTCACGAATCACGAACACCAACAGGAATTCGATGCAACGATAATAGGAAAGGCAGTGCGATTATTATCGATAAACTTCTCACACGCGAAGGTATACAGCAAAGCTCTAATGAAATTGCATGTACTGACTTCCTTGCTTGTTGGGATTGTAGTGAACACGCATTTGTAGCCGAAGTTACTGACATTTGGTTGATGCTCTCATTTAAAGAAACTCTACAGCAACTGCAACAAGCCCCCTCAATTAACTCCATGCCTGAGCAAAGATATACAGAGCTGTTTATGAATGTAGAAACTGTTTTAGAGAGATTCAAAGAGAAATCGTTAGAAAATTATCAACAAGCTCAAGAACGAATTAAAGATGCTCCTCACCCACTTTACTCAACTGTTTACAGTTTAAACGACTTATTAGAGGTGTTTTCATGAACATAAAGCACTCTATAAAGTTAGAAAAAGTCCCTATCTTTGATGACGATATTGTGGTCACAAGGTGCGCAGACGGTAGCCCGCTAAGTTACATATATAGCCACTATTGGGATTTCATAGGTATGGAAAAGCATGGAGCGAATGGAAGGTCGGAAATTGTATTCTGTTCAATAGATAGTAGATTCCGTAAAGCTATCCAATCAACAACTTGGTATATATACGAGCGGTATAAAACTAAAAATAAAACAGCACTAACATCTTCTCAAGTACGTAATTTCGTGCGCGGATTACGACATGTTAGTGCGATTATGGATAGTTGTGATTGGTCAGTTTTATCCGATGACAGAGTTTACAAGTCCTTTGAAAGAAAGCTTGGAAAATATATGGAACAAAAGGATCTTTCAACGGCCAGTTTAGATTCCATAATTAGGGCACTAAACCTTTTAAATGGATTCGAGTTATGTCGTAGGGCTATTAATGGAAAGGAGCTACGTCGCAAATTTAGATGTAAACCTGTTGAACAATCTATCGCTATACCAATAACAATGTACCAAGCCATTTTGTCTGATGCTATACATACCGTCGAGGTATATCATGAACACAGACATGAAATTGCTAGGGTAATGAACGACTTCTACGTGATATTAGCAGAAGAAAAAGCCGATACTACAAAGACATCGCATATTGGCGCAGTTTTAAACAGAGCGTACAAGAGGGTAGCGCAAGAAATAAAGCACAATATACCCGACTTCATTATTGATTGTAACGGGAAAGCTTTAGGGAAGATAATGCGGCATTGCTTTTTAGTTACTGCGGCCTTTTCAGGGGCAAGACTAGGGGAAGTGTTAAGCATGTCTAAAGAGAGCTACAGAACAAAGGTAGCTAATGGTATTGAGGTGCCTGTTATTCAAGGGAAAACAACAAAAGGCAATGATGGCATACCTAAAACTGAAACTTGGCAAACTCACCCTGTAGTGAAAAGTGCGTTAGAGCTTGCTTTTGATATGACTGAGAATTTAAGAAGAGATTACAAAATACGTATAAATGCTCAGCTAGCTAACGGCTCGTTAAGCCAAGAAAAACACCAAAAAGCACTAGATCAAATCAACTCCACATTTTTAGCTTTGAAACCAGCATCTGTTAAATCGAAATTCGTGCAAACAGGTTTACCAAGATCATTGACTGAGTTAGTTAGACCTATTGTTGCTCGTCAGGCTGATGTTGATGAATTTAATCGCTTAAATCCATCACGAGTTGGTCAGCTAAAAAAAGGCAGCCCCCTTAATAGGCTTTCACCGCATGATTTTAGACGAACTTTTGCCGTTTTTTTCAAGCGCTATGGATTTGGTTCATCTGCAACTATTAAGTTTCAGTTCAAACACCGCAATATTAACATGTCTAGTTATTACGCTAACAATGCAACTTTACAGGCGATGGAGGATATATTACTAGATGCCGATCTATTAAAAATAATGAATGATGAAGGCATAAGCATGGCTGTGGACATCTTCGATGAAGTGTACAACAAGTCTGAGCATTTAAGCGGAATAGAGGGTGAGCGTATTGCAAAAGATAAATATAAAAAGCTAAAAAATGGGCATGATGTCTATATGACCCGCGCTGAGATAGAGGGGTTGATTCGTAACGGCAGCCTTTCAGTTGTTAAACTTCCAACGGGAGGTTATTGCACCAATGCAACTTGCAGTCGCGTCTGCGGTATTGAGCAATTTTCAGCCGAGAAGAAACCTTGTGATCACCAAATTATCACAGACGCTCAGGCAAAGGTTATTCTTCGTCAGAATAACCGTCTAATCAAAACATTTAGATCATTGAATACAGGTGATCCACTTGAAAACAGTAACTTAATTGCCCTTAAGCAAAAGATTAAACGTAACCAAGTCACACTAGAAAAACACAACTTAAAATTCGAAGTATTTGACGATGAAGTAATAGGTAGCATTGCCACAAAGGAGGTCTAAAATGACACCATTAGAAAAGTCAATCGGTAGGTTGAACGCCGCCTTGGAGCGATTAGTTATTGGAAAGCCTAATCTAGTCAAGGCAAAAGGAAAGTTAACTCTCAATAAAATTAATAACGAGGCCGGTTTTGGTAAAAGCTATATACACAACAAACGATTTGCTGATTGGGTCAAAAAAACAGCCAAGCCTGCAATTAAAAAGTTTGAAATTGAGTATGACCCTTTAAAGTTGGAGCTAGAAAGTGGCAAAGAAGAACTTTCGGAAATAGAAAAGTTAAAGTCTAAGTTGAAGAAAGAACGTGAGTTAAAGACGAAATATCGGAATGAGCTTAGTGAGGCAATAGAGAAAGAAAAAATAGCTAAAAAGCTCGTCAATGATTTAATGTTTAGGGTGTATGAGCTGCAAAATGAAAAACAAATAAGTAATGTTGTCTGTATATCTAAAAGCACATCATAACTTAATTACATTCACTCGCTTTTTTTCAGACTATGAACTAAGGTTAAGTCGTTAATTGATACTAAAGAGACTGGAGTACAGACCAAGTTTGGTGGGCTGTCGCTGGCACTTCCGTATCAGTTTTCTGGGCTCTTTAGAAAAGGGTCTAAATATGCCACAATCCAGAAAACACATGCTCAAAGGGCAAAATTGTTTTAAATTACAACCCCTGCATAATGAGCTGTTTATTGATGTCAAAATTAGCAACGACCTTTATGACATGGTTATAAACGAGTTAAACTCTTTGAGTTTTGACTTAACTTTTGCACAATATTTTTCAGATTCTATTTTAAAGTTCAATGACCATTTCTTTACACAACCAATAGAGCAACGCAAGCGCACTTCTGGCTTTTCTCTTTATATAGAACATGAATTAGAAAAGCGCTTATTAATGGCAATTGAACTTACAAGATTAGAAAATTGCGATGATAAATCAAAACTAAAAGCCACAACCATACCTATACCCACGCAAACTTCTTCGGCTCTTTATAGCTTGCTTAATAGATTACCTAGACTAGAAATTCTCGGCATGGATCTTCATTCACGAATCGGAATAATTACTAGGTTAGTTTTAAAAATGCGATTAAGTGGAGCTATCCAAAATCAAGGTATTTTAAATATAGATGGCAAGCGTATAGTAGGTTTAGATGATATTGACGCATTATACAAAAGAACTTTTAAATACTTATGGCCATACAGAGGGAATCAAATATGAAGTTATGAGAATTGTGTATTCCGTGTTTTCTTAACGGTGGTCTGGTTAAGCATTACCAGTTGGTGTAAAACCCATTTACCACGTTTCCAATAGAATGGAACCACTTGGTTGCTTTTGCCTAGGTTCCAAGGTTGGTGTAATAGGAGTACCCAGCTAGAGTCATATCAATGATCTTACGGAGGCTGAAATGACTAACAAAATGAACATCAATTTTATTAAAAAAGCAGCTGATGTACCTTTATCTGAACTTGAACTAAAAAAACGTCCTGATGGCGGTTTTCGTAAACATCCGTCAGACTTTTTTAAACGCAATTGTTTAGTTCGTGTAGGAGATCTAACGAATCAAGAAATTGCAGATCGGTTAGGTATTACATCAACACACCTATCAAACTTCCTGAACGAAAAGGTAAGTGTTGACCCATTTTTTGCCAAGCGATTAGCAAAAGCGACAGGAATTTATATGGGAACATGGTTAGAGCTTCAACGGCAATATGACGTGTACATTTATAAAAATATGGAATGTGACGTACAGCCATTGTATCCGTTTTCACGCTAAGAGTTTAACTCTAGACTTACGAATAGTAGGCCTCATGTTATTTACTTTTTCTTCTCTAGCTAATGAGGAAGCTGGCTTAAATATCTTATAAGGTTTCGTCTTGCCAGTTACTTGTAGATTAAAAGGTACATTGCACCGCCAAGCCAAGCTCCAATCTTTCAAACCTATCTGCTGGTTTTTTATCAACTAATACAGGATATTTACACAAGCGTTTTAGCCTTACTGTACATGCTCTAAATAATTAAGTTCGCGGTCACTGTTTAAGTGACAAAATGCATCAACACGGTCTACGCTTAATTTTGGTCTAAAACTTTGAGGCTACCATGACGAATCATTTCTCACTTTTGACTAAATCACTTTGGTTGGCTGCCCAATACCATGCTCAACAACAGCGTAAATCAGATGGCTCACCCTACATTAACCATTTAATCGAAGTTGTCGATATGCTTGTTAATATTGCTCATGTTCAAGATGAAAATGAGTTATGCGCCGCAGCCTTACATGACAGCCTAGAAGATACAAGAATTACCAAGGGACAAATTGCGAATGAATTTGGCATTTGTGTGCTTGAAATGGTGGAAGCATTAACAGATAACAAAACACTATCATTAACTGAACGCAGGGCTAGCATACTCGAAAAGCTTCCCTGTGAAGCAACCTCTGTTCAGCGTATAAAGCTTGCTGATATCTGCTCAAATGCTTCGGCCATCCCTTGTGGTTGGTCAAATGAGCGACTAACAGAGTACTTTGTTTGGCTTGATCAAGTTGCTAAACTTTGCAAAAACGCAAGCCCCTTTTTGTATGATGAATATCTAAAAAGAAGAGCCATAGCCATCAAATGACACGCTTATTTTCGTTGTATGTTCCAAACTAATTGATCATGGGTTGAAACTTCTAGCATTATCTAAGTGTTTCCTTTTGATTAGCCTCCCCCCTTTAATGTAAAAATCTAAATATTACAAGCATATAACCGCCACCCTGCAATTCGTACGAACTGTACGAATTGAAAAAAATTAAAAAACCACTTGCTAAAAGTCTTTTTTATAGGCTAGTATTACCCCACCAACAAAATCGTACAACCAAAACGAAAGGGGTGTAATATGAAAACTATAGAGGTATTGTGTAATGAATTAACTACTGGTGCAACAAATGCGTTATTTGAAAAAAGTGCGCAAAATACAGAAGATGCACTGCACTTATTAACTGGTAGTTCGCTAAATTCAAATGGTGAAATTATCCAGCAGCAACTAGGCACAATTACGTTAAAAGAAGGAAAAGATGTCCAGCGCTTCTTATTGCAAGAAGGTGATGTAGTTTTGCTGGCGAAAGGTAATTCAATCAGAGCTGGTTACGTTACGGCAAGCATTGCCAAGCTTAATGTAGTCGCCTCTGCCAATTTTATTTTATTAAGACCACGTAATAACGAGTTACTCGGTGAGGTGTTAGTTGCCTTCTTTAATTCACCAGAGGGTCAAAGTCTTTTAGATGCAACAAGCACTGGTGCAACAATCAAAAATATTAGCTTATCTAATATTAAAAAGCTTGAAATTGCGATGCCAGAACTAAGCAAACAACATGAGATCGCAGAACTGTTCCATGCAAGTAACCAAGCATATCAGTCAACAATAAACTTAGCAGAGCAGCAAAAGAGAGTTGCTACCGCTTGTATCAGTCAACTAATGAAAGGAGCAGCATAATGGACGCCTTATCAAAACAATTATGGAGCTTAATGGATGATTGCCGTGGCTCGATGGAAGTAAACCATACATTAGAGCTGATCTCTTATGTCGCATTTATTGCTAAAGAAAACCCAGAGTCTTTTCAGATCATTGCAAATAGTGGTCATGCTAAGCAGCTAGATATGCTTATAGAAGCTGGGGAGGCTCTAAAAGATAAACACCCGAATGAAGTATGTATTGCACCAAATCAATATCGGATAGATGCGAAGATCATTAACTTGGTTGTTTCATTCATAGCAGCAATTGCCGACTTTGCGTCACTTGCAAATGTAATAAGAGAATACCATGTGCAAACATTCGGAAAGTTTACAGGTGAGTTTTCTGCCAACCAAAGTATGGAAAGAATTTTCAGCGCACTAGTTGGTGATTGTAGTAGTAGAACTGTATATGACGGCGCGTGTGGGTTAACAAGAATTGCTTCAAGCCTGAACCCTGCAATGCTTTACCTTGAAGAAAAAAATCATAGCACTTACGTAACCGCTTATAGATTATTAACACTTGAAAATAGGCAGTTCAAGTTGGCTAGTACCGATTCTCTTTTAGAGCCAGCTTTTAATAGAGAGCAGCAATTCGATGTCGTTGTAATGGAACCACCGATGGCGCAAAAATTTAGTGCTGATGAACGTCGTATGTTAGTAGAAGCGCCCTTTATTAGCGTCCCTGTGGGTAAGGCTGTATCAGCTAACTCTGGTGATAGCTTGTGGATTCAACAAGCGCTTAGCAACCTAAATGAAACTGGTAAAGGTTATATTGTTTTACCACAAGGAATTTTGTTTAGAGGCGGCTATGATGGCAAAGTCAGGGAGCATTTACTCGAAAATGAGTTGCTTGAAGCTGTAATAGGTTTACCCGCCTCAGTTCTTAGTGGAACAGGCATCGCCCCTGTGATCTTAGTATTAAATAAAAATAAGCAAGCAGGCTCTCCTGTTGTATTTGTAGATGCCAGCGCAATAGGCACACCAAATAAAAACAGTGTTGTTATATCAGAAAAAGATGCTTTGTTAATCGCTGATCTAGCGGCAGGCAAGCTGACTGATGATGAGCGCTATAAGTCGGTATTTATACCTGAAATCAGGCAGCAAAATAACGAGTTAAGTATTTCGCGCTACATCGAAAAACAAGTAGAAGTTGAAGAGTTAGATATCGCGCAAGAGCTAAAAATACTAAATAGCTATCAAGCTGAATTTGAACAGTCTCAGCAAACATTGACATCTTTACTATCTAAATATCAATAAGATAGAAGTGCTGTTTAGTTTATAGACAAACTCATATTTGATATATTATCCCTCAGGCAGGGAAGTACATAAGGAATTCAAGAAATGACAGATTTTAAAAAGATAGAAGAATTAGAAAAACGATTATGGTCAGCTGCTGACTCACTGCGTGCTAATACAGGTCTAACAGCACAAGAATACTCGCGCCCAATACTTGGCTTAATATTCTTAAAATACGCTGAATATCGCTTTACGCTGGCAAAAAGTAAGATTGAAGCACAAGGCAGCTCTCGCCGTCGCGGTGGTGGCGACATCAAATCAAAGATCCAAGCCGAAGGTGCCATGTATGTGCCTGATGAGGCACTGTATTCAAGCTTATTAGCATTGAAAGGAGACGTTAACCTTGGGTTAAAGGTTAACAATGCAATGAAAGCGCTAGAAGCTGAAAACGAAGCCATTAAGGATGCATTGCCTAAGACTTTTACTCGCTTTGAAAACGACATTTTAAAAAGCTTACTGAAAAACTTTAACGACATCGACTTCAGTCTTGGCTCAGATATTTTTGGTCGTATTTATGAATACTTCCTTAATGAATTTGCTAAAACAGAAGGTCAAGGGGGTGGCGAGTTCTTCACGCCTTCTGCATTAGTTAAGCTGATCACAGAGGTGATTGAACCTTATCACGGCAAAGTGTTTGATCCTGCTTGTGGTAGTGGTGGCATGTTCATTAGTTCTGCTGACTTTGTCATTAAGCACAATAGAGATGCTTCTGATGAGCTGTCTATTTTTGGGCAAGAGAAAACGGGAGATACCGTTCGCTTATCTAAGCTAAACCTTGCAGTTCATGGTTTGCAAGGTGATATACGCGAAGGTAACTCTTACTATGAAGACCCATTTGAGTTAGCCAAAGGTGATACTGTTGATGGTAAACAACACGGTCAGTTTGACTATGTGATGGCTAACCCGCCATTCAACGTTAATGAAATTCAAAAAGACCGCTTAGAAGGTGATAAACATCGTTTCCCATACGGTATGCCACGTAATGACAACGGTAATTACCTTTGGATTCAAATGTTCTATACCGCACTTAGCGCAAAAGGTCGTGCAGGCTTTGTTATGGCGAACTCAGCTAGTGATGCCCGTGGCTCAGAGCAAGAAATCCGACAAAAGCTAATTGAAGACGATGCAGTTGATGTCATGGTGGCAGTATCAAGCAACTTCTTCTACACCGTAACTTTGCCATGTGCGTTATGGTTCTTAGATAAAAACAAACCTGCACATAACAAAGATAAAGTATTGTTTATTGATGCGCGCCATATCTTCCGCCAAGTCACCCGTGCTGTGCGAGATTACACTAGCGAGCAACTTAACTTTATCGCCAATATTGTACGTTTGTACCGTGGTCAGGATATTGATAATACCTACCTTGAAACCCACCCTGATGCTGGTAACGACGGTAAGTTTAAACTAGAAGACTTCTTTACCAACGAAAATGGTGAACTAGCTTATCAAGATATTGCTGGCTTATGTAAGGTGGCATCTAAAGCCGAAATTATTGAACAAGGCTATAGCTTAAATCCTGGTCGCTACGTTGGCGTTGCAGAAGGTGAACACGAACATGATGAAGACTTTGTAGCTAAGTTAGAAGCACTTCAAGAAGAATTAGAAGTTTTGAATGCTGAGGCTCATGAGCTGGAAAAAATGATTTCGGTTAACGTTACTAAGGTTATGGAGAAAGTCTAATGAATACTTCATGGACAGAACTTACTTTAGATGACGTTTGCTCAAAAATTACTGATGGTGCTCATCATAGCCCCAAATCTGTTGAAAATGGCAAACCGATGTCGTCAGTAAAAGATATGACACCATTTGGTCTAAACCTTAAATCTTCGAGAGTAATTAGCGAAGATGACTTCAATAAGCTTGTTAAACAAGGTTGTAAGCCAGAAGTTAACGACGTTCTTATATCGAAAGACGGCAACAGTGCACTGGATACGGTCTGTAGGGTTAGAGAGCCAGTTGACGCAGTTCTTTTGTCATCTGTGGCTATTTTAAGGCCTGATATTAGTGTTATTGAACCAGAGTTTTTGAGGCTCTATTTAGACGCAGAACCTACAAGACAATACTTGAAATCAACCTCAATTTCAGGAGCAGCGATTCCTCGTGTGATTTTGAAAGATTTTAAGCGAGCAAAAATAAAACTGCCGTTATCCTTGGATAAGCAGAGAGTATTATCTAGCTATATATCCAATTACGACAACCTAATCGAAAACAACAACCGCCGTATTGCTATCTTAGAAGATATGGCGCAATCACTTTATCGTGAGTGGTTTGTTAACTTCCGTTATCCAAACCATGAAGATAACCTTGATACTGACGGCAATCCAAAACTCGTCGACTCGCCACTAGGTCAAACTCCTGAGGGCTGGGAAGTGAAATGTCTTAAAGGTATAGGGCATATAAATACAGGCAAAACACCTAGTAAGAAAAAAGAGGAAAACTACAGCTCCAGAGATGTTCCCTTTATAAAAACACCTGACATGCATAGTGGAATGTTTGTTATTAACACTAAAGAAATGTTATCGACCGTGGGAGCCGACTCTCAGAAAACAAAATATATTCCCAGTTGGTCAATTTGTGTTAGTTGTATCGGTACGGCAGGAATTGTGGCATTAAGTTCTCAAAGATCTCAAACCAATCAACAAATAAACACGTTAGTACCAGAGTCTAATAAATATACAGAGTTTATGTATTTTGCACTCAAGGCTTTGAAGAAAACTATAGAAAATCATGGTGCAACGGGGGCAACAATGACAAACCTTAGCAAAAGTAAGTTTGAAGCATTAGAAGTTGTTTTACCTGATGAATCGATTCTAAATGAGTTTCATCAGCTCACTAATCCTATGTTTAAACAAATTCAAGCTCTAGCCCGCAAAAATGAAAACCTAAAGCAACAACGAGACATGTTGTTACCAAAGCTAATCTCAGGACAAATTGAATTATAAGGATGTTATATGAAGCCGATTGAAAAACTAGTTGATTGGGTGAAAGATAAGCCCGTTTTTTGGCGTCACGCTGTAAAGCTTGCACTAACCAAAGGTGAATTAACCGAAGCACAGCACCGCCTTATTTGGGCTATCGCACAAATGGAATATGGGATTATTGATAAAGGTGAGTTATACCCGCTTTATGAAACCCCTGTTACAGCAGCGGGGTTGGTTTCTGAGGTATCAGAGGTAAAGCTCTCTTCGATTACTGATGTCGTTAACGTTGGCTCTTTAGCGCCAAACCAAGATCTAGCTCTAAACTCAAACGGCTTAAACATTGTTTATGGTGATAACGGTACGGGCAAATCAACTTATGCCCGTATTTTAAAACACGCATGTTTAACGAGAGGTGACGTTGCCCCGATACTTGGTAATGTTTTCGAAAACACGGATGAAGAATCTTCAGCTAAACTAACCGTTTGCGACGATAGTGACTCGTTAACGATTGATTGGACTAAAGAAGCTGAAGCCGATGACAAGCTAAAGTCTATTCGAGTATTCGATACTGATACAGCGTCTCACTACGTAAGCAAAAAAGAAGGTGCTCTTGGCTATAAACCATTTACTTTGAAGGTACTAGAAAGCCTATCGAATGCTTTAGATTATGTAAAAAGGCAGATTACCGAAGAGTTAATGGCAGGCAATGGAGTTCAAATACTACCAAAATTTTCTTCTGAAACATTAAGCGGTAAATTCGTTAACGAGTTAAATCATCAATCGACGAATGAGGATGTTGAAAAGCATTGCGCAACAGAAGATGAAATTAACCAGATAGTGCCACTCCAACAACGTATTTTTGAATTAAAATCCCAGTCAGTTACCAGCTTAAAAAAAGGACTAAATACAAAGGTTGCAACCATAAAACCTTTCGCCCAAAAGCTTAGGTCGTTAAGTAATACTTTATCTGACAAGGCTTATGCTGACTTAAATGTACTTAGAAGTGATGCGAGTGAAAAAGCTGAGCTCGCTCAAGAGCTAAAAACTAGAGTACTTGCTAATTTGCCATTCGAAGGCATTGGTGACTCAAAGTGGTTGACGCTATGGAATGCAGCTGAGTCTTTTGTAAAATCACAAACAAATGACATTCAATTCCCGCCAGATGAGACCGACACATGCCCACTTTGTTTGCAAACAGTCGGTACCGATAGTGCGGCCAAATTGGCTTCTTTTAAGGAGTATGTTGCAGACCAAGCTGTTCAAGAAGCAGAGAGTGCAAGCCAAGCACTTCAAATAGAAATTAAAAATATCACTGAGCTGACATTAGAGTTGAATGAGTACTATGCTGTTATTGACGAGCTGACAACCGAAGATAATGGTTTTAAAACTTCGATATCAGAGTTTGTTGAATCACTTACATCGCGCAAGTCTCAGTTTTTAAACCCTAATGCTGAAAGTGCTTTCCCAGACATTGATGAAGCACTTGTTAAATACAGCGAGGAAGTATTAGAAGCATTACTTGGTGAAATCGAAGAGCTAGCAGATAAAGATGACGAATCTCACAGTGCTTTAGTCAAAGAAAAAGAGCAAGAATTAGCCGAGCTTAAGGATCGTAAGTTAGTTGCAGATAATAAAGAAAGTATCATCGCTAATATATCTCGCTATATTCTTGAAAAGAAACTAGAAGCGATTAAAGCACAAACTAAAACAACGCCAGTAACGGTGCTTGCTAATGAATTGAGCAAAGCGACAATAATAGAACCTTTAGTGAAGTGCTTTAAAGGTGAGCTAAACAAATTTGGGTTTGATCGGTTTAATGTCAAAGTAAAAACAAGAGGCTCAGTTAGTCAGCAGCTTTCAAAGTTAGAAATTACCGATGGCAGTAACAACGTAGTTGCTGAAATTGCTAGCGAAGGTGAGCAACGGTGTATCGCTATTGCCTGCTTTATGGCGGAAATTATTTCTGATGGCAGGCGTTCAGCGGTCATCTTTGACGATCCTGTGAACTCGCTTGACCATAGGTGGCGGGAAGATATTGGAAGACGCTTGGTGGAAGAGTCTCTTGAAAGGCAAGTGGTCGTATTCACTCATGATATTGTGTTTTATAAGTATTTGCTTGAATGCGTAGAAAAGGTTGCGGGGGCTTCAGTTACACAAGTACGTTTAGACAGAAACCGTAAGCATACAGGAATTGTTGATTATACCCCTCCTTGGGATGCATTGCCTATAAAAGCAAGAATTGGGCAATTGAATGCGGCCTATCAATCTTTAGAAAAAGTTGAACGAACAGGAACTGAACTTGAGTATTCACAACAATGCTTTGGATTTTACAATTTACTTCGTGAAGCATGGGAAAGGTTGGTCGAAGAGAAGTTATTTAATAATGTTGTTACTAGGTTTGGGCGTTCAATTCAAACACAGCGTATTACTAAGCTGATTGAAGACATAACCCAAGCAGATTACGATATTATTGACCTCGGAATGTCGAACTGTAGTACATTCTTTCAAGGGCATGATACAGCGACAGGGCTGCAACAGCGTCCTAGGACTATTGTTGAGGTTAAAGCTGATTTAGACCTGATTGGCGGTTTACTATCTGATTTGAATAAGAGAAGAAAATGACGTACACGGAAGATGCATTAGTAGAACAACCAGCAATTAACCTTTTCTCGGAGTTAGACTGGGATACGGCAACTTGCTGGGATGAGGTTTTTGGCTCTTTTGACGATGAATCTTTGGCTGATAACCCGTTATTCTTTGGTAGAGAAACCCGTAGTGATGTGGTCTTATTTGCAAGACTAAAAGCGGCACTAACCAAGCTTAACCCAGATATCAGCTTATTGATTATTCAAGAGGCGATGGATGAGATTGCGCGGGATAGAAGTGCAATGACACCAATATCAGCCAACGAAGAAGTTTATGAGTTACTTACTAATGGCTATGTGTACACAACCAATGCAGAAGATGAAGAAGATTGCGTTGTTCAATACATAGATTGGACAAACGCAGGCAATAATGACTTTTTGCTTTGTAGCCAGATGAGCATAACGGGTGAAATTGAAACCCGTCGCCCTGACTTGATGGGCTTTGTTAACGGTTTACCTTTGGTTTTTGTTGAACTAAAAGCAAGTCATAAAAACCTGTTAACGGCTTATAAAAACAATTTATCTGACTACAAAAATACCATTCCACAGCTGTTTACTTATAACCAAATCATCATCCTTTCGAATGGTGTGCAATCTAAGGTTGGCTCTATTTCCAGTCAGTGGGAACACTTCGCCGAATGGAAGAAAATCGAAAGCGAAAAAGAAGAGCGTCGAGTCAGTTTAGAAGTGGTTATACGTGGCGTTTGTGAACAAAACCGCCTACTAGATATTATTGAAAATTACACTCTGTTTGTAAAAGCCAAACATACGGTAAAAATCATTGCAAAATATCACCAGTATTTAGGTGTTAATCAGGCTTTATCGGGTCTTAATAACGTTGAAGAACGTGCTGGACAGCTAGGTGTCTTTTGGCATACCCAAGGTAGCGGTAAGAGTTTTTCAATGGTGTTCTTCTGTAAAAAAGCGTTTCGTAAATATACGGGTAATTGGACGTTTGTATTGATCACTGACAGAACAGATTTAGACGATCAGATTTATAAAACGTTTAACTCTGCGGGTATTGTTACCGAAAATTGCCAAGCAGATTCAGGTGCACAATTGAAGGCATTACTTGGTGAGGATCACCGCTTTGTTTTTACTTTAATTCAAAAGTTTAAGGGTGATGAGAAAGGAAACTTCCCTGTGCTTTCTGAGCGTGATGACATCATTGTTATTACCGATGAAGCACACCGTAGCCAATACGATTCACTTGCAATGAATATGCGTAACGCCATGCCTAATGCATCATTTATGGCTTTTACAGGCACACCGTTATTGGCTGGTGAAGCAAAAACACAGGAAGTATTTGGTGATTACATCAGTATTTATAATTTTGCTGATGCTGTTGATGATGGTGCCACCTTACCTCTGTACTATGAAAACCGTGTGCCAGAAGTTTCGATATCGAGTGATACAATTGGTGAAGATATTGCTGATATACTTGATCAAGCAGACCTTACCGAAGAGCAAGAAACTCGTTTAGAAACTGAGTTTTCTAAGGCGTATCACATCATCACTAGAGATGACAGACTTGAAACAATAGCCGCCGACTTGGTAGAGCACTATATAAATCGTGACCCATTCAGTGACGGTATGTTAGGTAAAGCAATGGTGGTTTCTATTGATAAAGCTACCACTATTAAAATGTACGACAAGGTTCAACTTGCTTGGAAAACAAAGCTTAGTAGCTTAAAGTCGCAGTCAAAGTATGCCTCAGGCAGTCGCTTAAATAAGCTGCAATTCCAAATAGAGCATATGGAAAAAGTGGATATGGCGGTTGTGGTGTCAGGCGGTCAAAATGATGACGAAAGGCTTGCCAAAAAAAGGCTGGATTACAAACCGCATAGAGAGCGCTTTTTAAAAGAAAAGATTGATGAGAAATTCAAAGATCCCGAAGATGATTTAAGAATTGTTTTCGTTTGTGCCATGTGGTTAACAGGCTTTGATGCTCCTTCTGTTTCAACACTATATTTGGACAAGCCACTAAAGAGCCACACGTTGATGCAAACTATTGCACGAGCTAACCGTGTGTATGAAGGCAAGTCAGCAGGGCAAATCGTTGATTACATAAATATATTTAGCGCTCTACAACAAGCCTTGGGGTTGTACGGTGGTGGTGTGGCAGAAGGAGGAGCTCCTTATAAGGTTGATAGCCCAGCTAAAGACAAATCCGAACTCGTAGCGGCATTAGGCGTTGCCATTAATGAGTTAATCGTATTTTTAAATGGTGTTAATATCGACCTAAATGAAATAGTGGCAGCGCCTTCCGATGGTTTTGCAAAGCTTACATTATTGGACAACGCTAGTGAAATACTGCTTGAGCCAAGAAATAAAGAAGAATTCACGGCTTTCATCAGACAAGTAAACCGAATTTTTAAAGCTATCATGCCAGATGATAGCGCTAATCAATATGTACCATATCGCATAGCCATTAATATTATTTATTCACAAATGCGCTTAAAGTCTGGTTTAACAGTTGATGATGAAGATGTACTAGATGTTGTTCGCAACCAAGTAAATGAGCTTTTAGACGAGTCGATATCTACCATCAAAATTCAGAGCAACCTGCCTGAACCTGTCAATATCGCTAACATCGACTTTGATGCTCTAGCCACCATGGTTGCATCGATTGAAAAGCCAAAGCAATCTGATGCCGAAAAGCTAAAGAATTTAATTGAACGTAAGTTGCAGCCTATGGTGTTAAAAAACAAAGCAAGGCAAGACTTACAGCAGAAGTTCCTCGATCTGATTGAGGAATACAATTTAGGGGCATACACAGCAGAAGAATTCTTTAATCGGCTTAAAGTGTTTATTGATGAGCTGGAACATGAAGATACTCGAACGGTCAGAGAAGGCTTATCAGAAGAAGAGTTGGCTGTATTTGATTTAATGGTTCAAGAAGCCCCATTAAATGAAAAAGAGCGGAATGAAGTGAAAACCATTGCAAAAGAGCTTGTTGAAAAGATACAGGATATACTGGTCATCGACTGGCGAAAGAGACAGCGCACTAAGGCAAGAGTTAAAAATATGATTGAGGAGGTGTTAGATAACTTACCTGAATCATACGATGACGATTTATGGCCGAAAACTTGTAGTGAAGTATATATGCATATCTTTGAGAAGTACTCTGGCAAAGGGCAAAGTGTTTATGCGCATTAGGTGCAGAGGCGTTACCGTTGCATGACTTGAAAGATAATACCTTTCTGCTTAGCTTTGTGGCGATATCACTCACCACATAAGCCAATCATGCAAAGTTTAATATGTATAAACAGGAATATATGAACATAGATGCGGCAGCAAGAAATATTCATACTATTGGCTTGACACAACCTAAATATTCATAACTTTTGATTGCAAAAAATGATGAAATAACTAAATAGCTTGTAATGCTTACTCTACCTACATATTCATAACTTTTTAATGAATTAAAGTGTAACGGTGGTAGGCATGCCTGCCCACATAAAAAGCAGCACATTAGGTGCAGAACTCACTATTCCAATTAACCAAGGCCGTTTAATGCTAGGCACTTGGCAAGGTATCTATTTAGGTGAACACCGAGACCATGGTGGTACTAGACGCATTGTCGCCACGATTCAAGGTCAGATCTAAAACTAGCTGTAAGCTGCAAGCATGTCTTAACTTCAAATTTTTTTAAAAAGTGTTTGGGGATTTATTAGAGATTGGAGCGGCACACGAGGCTCGAACTCGTGACCTCAACCTTGGCAAGGTTGCGCTCTACCAACTGAGCTAGTGCCGCTTTTAAGTAGTCAGTGATTTGTCCGTTGTCGCACAACCTGAAAGTTGCGGTGAAACGTTCTGGCAACTGAGCTAGTGCCGCACAATGAGCTATAAGCTACAAGTTTCTAGTTTCAAGCTAATGCTTTCAACTTTCCCCTTGAAACTTATATCAATTTCTTTTGGTGAGAAATTGGAGCGGCACACGAGGCTCGAACTCGTGACCTCAACCTTGGCAAGGTTGCGCTCTACCAACTGAGCTAGTGCCGCACAATAAGTTACTAGTTATAAGACTCAAGTTAAAAGTTGGAATAGCTTGGTGCTTTCAACTTTCCCCTCGAAACTTAAGCCAATTTCTTTTGGTGAGAAATTGGAGCGGCACACGAGGCTCGAACTCGTGACCTCAACCTTGGCAAGGTTGCGCTCTACCAACTGAGCTAGTGCCGCACAATAAGTTACTAGTTTTAAGTTACAAGCTTCAAGTTAGTTACTTTCCCCTCGAAACTTAAGCCAATTTCTTTTGGTGAGAAATTGGAGCGGCACACGAGGCTCGAACTCGTGACCTCAACCTTGGCAAGGTTGCGCTCTACCAACTGAGCTAGTGCCGCTTTTAAGTAGTCAGTAATTTGTCCGTTGTCGCACAACCTGAAGGTTGCGGTGAAACGTTCTGGCAACTGAGCTAGTGCCGCATTCAATTACTTAAAGACATACCAACCCCGCGGGGGTTAACGTCTTAAGCGGGGCAGGATTCTACAATAATCCGATGTGTTTGCAAATGTTTTTTACAAATTAAAGAATTTTTCTTGGTAAATCTTTAATTCCATGATCGAATCTTTGATATCGTCGAGGGCTAGATGTGAACCTTTTTTGTTCACTTGCGCTAGTACGTCAGGTTTCCAACGACGTGCAAGCTCTTTAACGGTACTCACATCAAGGTTACGGTAGTGAAAGTAGTCTTCCAATTCAGGCATGTACTTATTCATAAAGCGGCGGTCTTGGCCGATAGAATTACCACACATAGGCGAAGCACCCGCAGGTACCCATTGCTTTAAAAATGCCAATGTTTGATCAATAGCATCTTGTTCAGTGAATGTGCTGGCTTTACAGCGAGCTGTTAAACCTGATTGTCCGTGCTGAGTCGTACACCACTCGTCCATGCCATTAAGCAGTTCATCACTTTGATGAATAGCAATAACAGGGCCTTCAGCCAAGATGTTTAAATCACTGTCGGTGACAACAGTGGCAATTTCGAGTATTTTATCTGTTGCTGGTTCGAGGCCAGTCATTTCCAGGTCGAGCCAGATAAGATTTGATTTATGAAAAGACATAGTTACCTTAGCGGTGCTTTCCTTTAGATCCAACGCATTTAGATATATCATATTAGTATCATCAGTCGACCTAAAGCTTTTTTTTCAAAAAGCCCGACATTTAATCAAGTTATGGGCCAAAAGTGGCAAAACAAAAGAAATTAAGTAAAGGCCAATCACGTCGAATTAAGGCCAATCACCAAAAACGCCTCTCTAATGCAGATAAAAAGCAACAGAAAGGGGCTGCAGTGCAATGGCAAAATGATAATTTAGGCCCTGCCGAAAATGCAGTTGTAATAAGTAGATTTGGTCAACATGCCGACATCGAAATCGAGTCAGGTGAAGTATTACGTTGTAATATACGGCGAACAGTATCAAGCCTTGTCTGTGGTGACGAGGTTATTTTTCGCCGTGCAAAAGTCAGCGAAGGCGACTTAGCTGGCGTTATTGAAGCAACTCATGAGCGCCGCTCACAACTGACACGCCCCGACTTTTATGACGGTGTCAAAGTAGTCGCTGCAAATATCGACCAAATTTTAATGGTCTCAGCTGTGCTTCCTGAGTTTACGCCAAACATTATTGACCGTTATTTAGTTGCCTGTGAAGACATGGGTATTGAGCCTATTTTGGTACTTAACAAAATAGATTTAATAGACGATGAAGGCCTTGCTTTTATTGATGAAATTCTCGATATCTATCGCGACCTTGGTTACCAAGTACTGTTAGTCAGTAATAAAACAGGTCATGGCATAGATGAGCTAAAACAAAAGCTGGTAGATAAAAACAGTATTTTTGTTGGTCAAAGCGGTGTGGGTAAATCAACCTTAGTCAATACAGTGCTACCCGACGCTGAAATTTTAACTCAAGAAGTCTCTGAAAACAGCGGCCTTGGCCAGCATACAACCACCGTATCGCGATTACACCATTTACCAAGTGGCGGTAACCTTATCGACTCACCAGGAATTCGTGAGTTTGGCTTATGGCATTTAGATGTTGAGCGCGTTACTTGGTGCTTTAAAGAGTTCCGTGATTTTATTGGTGGCTGTCGTTTTCGTGATTGTAAGCACTTAAACGATCCTGGCTGTATAATTCGCCAAGCTGTTGATGATGGTGAAATTTCAGAACTTCGTTTTGACAGTTACCACCGAATTTTAGAAACTATGGCCGACGGCCGTGCTGGTGCACGCGCTCCTCGCGTATAACTATTTAGGAAATAACAAGTGAGTTTAGATAAATTCAAAATTGCTATGCAATATGCCATGCCAAAACATTTCATTTCGCGCATGGTTGGCAAGTTAGCAGCAGCAAAAGCGGGTGGCTTAACAACGGCCTTGATTAAATTGTTTATCAAACAATACAAAATTGATATGAGTGAGGCTAAATACCCAGATCCAGCTCATTACAAAACTTTTAATGAGTTTTTCACTCGCCCATTAAAAGAAGGTATTCGTCCACTTGCTGAGGAAAGCGACATTATTGCTCACCCAGTTGATGGTGCAATAAGCCAATTAGGCGATGTAGTAGACGGTCAAATCATTCAAGCCAAAGGTCATGACTACAGCTTACAAGCGTTACTTGGCGGCAATGAAGAAGACACTGCGCCGTTTTTAGGCGGTAAGTTTGCGACTATTTACTTAGCACCTAAAGATTACCACCGTATTCACATGCCTGTTGATGGTACGCTGAGCAAAATGATCTACGTACCGGGTGATTTATTTTCGGTTAACCCGTTAACAGCACAAAATGTTCCTAACCTATTTGCTCGTAACGAGCGTGTCGTGGCTATATTCGAGACCGAAATTGGCCCGCTAGCTATGGTACTTGTTGGTGCGACAATTGTTGCTAGCATTGAGACTATCTGGGCAGGCACAGTAACGCCACCAGCGGGTAAAGATGTATTTAGTTGGAATTACCCAACTGAAGGTGACAATGCAATTACCCTTAAGAAGGGTGAAGAAATGGGCCGCTTTAAATTAGGCTCTACTGTTATATTAGCTTGGGGTGCAAATCAAGCTGAGTTCTTATCAGATCAACACCCTGAAACAGTGACGCGCATGGGCACACCATTTGCGAAAATTAACGACTAATATACCCAAGCAAACCACCTTAGCTAAAAGGTGGTTTGCTAACAACGTGTCCACACACTGTTATTACATTCTGAGCATTCGCTATCTTTTTGTATACTGAAGCGCTGCTGTTGTAGTGTTAGCCCATCGAATTGAATAAACTCACTGCCCGCTTTATGGCCAAGCAATATATTGATAGCCAATAAACTTTGCATGCTCCCCATAACCCCGAGTAACGGGCTCAATACCCCAGCATTATCACAATTAAGTGCAGTTTGCTCATCCGTTTGCGGGAATACACAACCATAGCAAGGGCTATTTTCATCACGAAAATCAAAGCTCATCACCTGCCCTTGTGTTGCGATAGCTGCAGCTGAAACAAGTGGAATAGACCTAGCTAAACAATAGCGATTAACCAAATAGCGGGTAGTAAAGTTATCACTGCAATCTAGGATGATGTCAGCACCCTTAAGAAGCTCGGAACAGTTAGTTTCATCAAGTTTTTGGCATAATGGATTAACCTTTATTTGATTATTTAAACTGCTTATCACCTTAGCAGCCGCCTGCGCTTTTGCCTGCCCCATGTGGTTTACTTTATACAGTATTTGTCGCTGTAGGTTTGAAAGCTCAACCTTATCATCGTCTATCAAAGTGAGCGTTCCGATACCTGCAGCCGCTAAATAAAACAATGCCGGTGAGCCTAGCCCACCAGCGCCGACGACCACAATATGTGTAGACTTTAACTTTTTCTGACCCGCAAGCCCCACCTCTTTTATTAGTAAATGGCGACTATAACGAATTTGCTCTTTGTCGCTTAACGCGCTCATATTAAGGCTGACCTTCGACCACGTGTTTTAACTTGGCAATGGCTGCTTGGTAGTCTTCGGCTTCAGTAATCGCACGTACTACGGCAACACTACCAACGCCCGTGCTCGCCACTTGCTCTGCACGTGATAAATCAATCCCACCAATTGCGACTGTTGGGTAATCAGCCATTAAAGGTACAAATTTTTCGAGCTTTTCTAAGCCTTGAATTTGCCCTGTCATGTCTTTGGTGGTGGTTGGGTAAATAGCGCCAAACGCCATATAACTTGGTCTGTAATTATGCGCGCGTAGCATCTCATAAAAACCATGGGTCGAAACACCTAAACGTAACCCAGCCTCTTTTATGGCAATTAAATTAGCGGTTTGTAAATCTTCTTGCCCTAAATGCACACCATAAGCACCATGTTTAATCGCCAATTGCCAATAATCATTGATATACACCTGCGCACCGTATTTCTGCCCTAACATAACTGCACTTGCAATCGCATCTTCGAGTGCAGCATCGTCTGCATTTTTCATTCTTAATTGAACAGTTTTAATCCCTTCGGCTAAACACTTCTCCAACCAATCAACGGTATCTACAACGGCATATAAACCAAGCTGTTTCGAGTCACATTCTGCAAAGCCTGCTGCCATGGTAAAATTAACCGGGCAATCAAAGTCGAGCTCATCACCTAACCAACTCCCCGCTTCGATTACTTGTGGGTAATCCGCCAGCGTTGTTGGAAAGCGAGTATGTGCAACAGGACCAATACCTTCACCATAGCGAACAGCCGCTTTTAAACCTTGGTTTATATAGGCTTTTGCTAAAATGAAGGCATCTTTAAGTGGGTACTGTTTTGCTAAGCAAGCAGCAACTACCGACGCCATACTACATCCAGTGCCATGACTATGCGGAGTTTGAATTTTTTCGTTGCCAAGCCAATATGCTTGTTCGCCTTGCACGCAGTAATCAATGCAATAGCCACTTGGGTAATCCCAATGACCACCTTTAATGATCACCGCTTTTGCACCATAGCTTGTTAACTTTTCAGCGGCTTCTTTCACTGCGCTTGGGCCAATCAAATAAACACCGGTTAATAACTGCGTTTCGTGCGTGTTCGGTGTTACTACATCGACTAATGGCAATAAACACTCTTTGATGGCACTAACAGTATCTTCTTCTGTTAATAAATCACCACTTGAAGCAATAGCAACCGGGTCATAAACAACCAAAGGCGGCACTGCCCAAGTTGCTTTGTAATGTTTTAAATGTTCACTAATAAGCTGTATCTGCTGCACATTTGCAAGCATGCCAATCTTAATAACGCTGGCAGGCATATCACTGGCTAACGCGAGTAATTGTGATTCAATAACCGCTGTTGAAATCGGGTTTAGTGCTTCTACACCTAAACTGTTTTGTGCCGTTAAAGCAGTAATAACCGTACAGCCATGTACATTAAAACTTTGCATTGCCTTGATATCGGCCTGAATGCCTGCGCCGCCGCCCGAATCTGAGCCTGCTATGGTCCATACAACCTGATTCATGTTAGTCCTCACATTTTATTCTTGATGCCAAAACGGCATACCGAGAGTTGGCGTTGACGGGCTTGCTACGTCTTTTTCAGGCATCGCTTTAGCCAAATAGCTACATCGCCCCGCCTCAACAGCATTCCTAAACGCTTTACTCATAGTTACAGGGCAACCAGCACCTGCAATTGCCGAATTTAATAATACGGCATCATACCCTAATTCAAGCGCTTGGCAGGCATGAGATGGTAAACCTAAACCCGCATCAACTATTAAAGTATGGTTAGGTAAACGTTCACGGATCATTTTTAAGTTGTAAGGATTCAGCAAACCCTTACCTGTTCCAATCGGTGCGCCCCAAGGCATTAATACTTCACAACCTAAATCAGCTAGGCGCTGACACAGCACTAAATCATCGGTGCAATAAGGTAAAACTTTAAAGCCATCAGCCAATAAAATTTTAGTGGCTTCGAGCAGTGCAATTGGATCAGGCTGTAAATTATATTCATCACCTATTAGTTCTAATTTGATCCAATCAGTAGCAAACACTTCGCGGCACATTTGCGCCAACGTCACCGCTTCTTTCACACTGTGGCAACCCGCAGTATTTGGCAGCACCTTTAAGCCAGTGTTTTTTATCAATTGCCAGAAATCATCACCCGCTGCAACGCTTTGCTGACGACGCAATGAAACGGTGACAATGTCAGCCTGTGAGGCCACTATCGAATCCTGCATAACACTTGGCGAAGGATAGAGTGCAGAGCCAATCAGTAAACGACTGCTAAATTGCTCACCATAAACCGAAAAACTATCCATCTTAACCTCCTTGAATCGGCGACAATAACTCAATGCTGTCGCCATCGTTGAGGATTTTAGCATCGCACTGACTGCGAGGTACAAAGTCACCATTAACAGCAACCGCAAATGGGGGTCTAGCGCCAAATTGATTCAAGGCCTGAGTGAGAGATGTATCGTCGCTCACTGTAACTGACTGACCATTAATTAAAATATTCATTTTTATCCTTAAGCAATTAAGCTAACAGCTTCATCAACCACCAGAGGCGCAAGTAAATAACCGTGCCGGTATAAGCCATTAATACTGATAACTCGATCTTGTATACTGACTTTAGGGCGGTTGTCTGCAAACGCAGGACGAAGCCCCGATTGCAAGCTCTCGATACGCCCTTCAGCAAAACCGCTATGCACCGTATAAGCAGCAGACAATAACTCTAGTGCAGAGCGCACTGTGACTTTGCCTGTGTCTTGCGATTCAATCTCCGTAGCACCAATCACAAATTGGTGGTTTGGTTTTGGTGCAATGTAAATTGGGTAGCGCGGATGCATCAGTCGTATAGGTCGAGTAAGATTCACCTCTGGTGCATATAAACGCGCCACCTCACCTCGTACTCCGCGAAGTAAAGGCTCATTCTGTTTAGCACCTAAGCCTCGGCAATCAAATACATAATTAAAGCTTTGACCATTCACTTGATGACCATTCAGCTCAACTTTGCAAGCAAATTTAAATTGAACTCCTTGCGATGTAAGCTTTTTGAAACTGGCGCTATAAAATGCCTGATTATCTAGCTGCCCTTCACAGGGTAAATACACCCCCTGATGGAAACGCCCCGCAAGCTCAGGCTCAAGTTCGGCTATTTGAATACTCGACAAAGATTTCGCTTGATTACTACCAAGGGGCTTTAAACGGCTCACAAAACTTTGTAAATCGCCCTTATCTTGCTGGTGAGCAACCACTAAGCTGCCTGCTTGTTGAAAATATACAGGTTCATCAAGTTCGCTTAAGATTTGCTGCCAACGTGAAATACTATTAAGCCCTTGTAATGCTAGATCCTGTTCGCACAGTACTGATTCAGCGAGTGGTGCCAACATCGCTGCGGCAACACTGCCAGCACTATTGCTAGCATGTTGATCATCCTGCTCAAACACACTTAGCTGATGCTCTTTGGCAAGTGCTAGTGCAGTCAAACGACCCGTTAAGCCAAAACCAAGTATCGCTATCTTTAAAGACATAAACTTTCTAGGTGCTAGGCTCTAGGTAAAAACCCAGAACCTATCGCTATGCCTAGCTCCATCAATTAAACTGCTTTGTGGTAAATCTCAGAGCCTGTTTTTTTGAACTCGTCTGACTTTGCTTTCATTTCGGCTTCAACATCGACCATTTTGATTTCGATAGCATCGCCCACGTTATTGGGATCAATGCCTCTAGCCTCAAGATCTTTTGCATAATCACGTACTTCTTGAGTAATCTTCATCGAGCAAAATTTAGGGCCACACATAGAGCAAAAATGTGCAATTTTTCCTGATTCTTGTGGCAGTGTTTCGTCGTGATACTCACGAGCGCGTTCAGGGTCTAAACCTAGATTAAATTGGTCGTGCCAACGGAACTCAAAGCGTGCTTTTGATAATGCGTTATCGCGTTCTTGCGCCCCAGGGTGGCCTTTTGCTAAATCAGCGGCATGGGCGGCAATTTTATAAGTAATAAGGCCTTCTTTAACGTCTTCTTTATTTGGTAAACCTAAATGCTCTTTAGGTGTTACATAACAAAGCATGGCACAGCCATACCAGGCAATTTGCGCGGCCCCAATACCCGATGTGAAATGATCGTACCCCGGTGCAATATCCGTTGTCAGTGGGCCGAGGGTGTAAAACGGTGCTTCTTCACAGTGTTTTAGCTGCTCTTCCATGTTCTCTTTGATCATATGCATCGGCACATGGCCTGGGCCTTCAATGAATACTTGTACGTCATGTTTCCAAGCAAGTTTTGTCAGCTCACCTAAAGTACGTAACTCACTGAACTGGGCTTCATCATTGGCATCTGCAATAGAACCTGGACGCAAGCCATCACCCAGTGAAAAACACACATCGTACTGTTTTAAAATTTCACAGATCTCTTCAAAGTGAGTGTATAAAAAGTTTTCTTTATGGTGTGCTAAACACCATTTGGCCATGATTGAACCGCCGCGCGACACAATACCGGTAACACGTTTTGCCGTCATAGGTACATAACGAAGTAATACTCCAGCGTGAATGGTAAAGTAATCAACACCTTGTTCAGCTTGTTCAATCAAGGTATCGCGGAAAATCTCCCACGTAAGGTCTTCGGCAACACCGTTTACTTTTTCAAGCGCTTGATAAATAGGTACAGTACCAATTGGTACTGGTGAATTACGTACCACCCATTCACGGGTTTCATGAATATAGCGGCCTGTTGATAAATCCATTACCGTATCGGCGCCCCAACGCGTTGACCACACCATCTTCTCAACTTCTTCTTCGATTGATGAGGTGACTGATGAGTTACCAATATTCGCGTTCACTTTAACTAAAAAGTTTCGGCCAATGATCATTGGCTCGGTTTCCGGGTGGTTGATATTATTCGGTAACACCGCACGACCACGTGCAATTTCATCACGCACAAATTCAGGGGTAATGAAATCAGGAATGCTGGCCCCAAACGATTCGCCTTTATGCTGCGCTGCAAGTAACTCTTCACGAATTTTAGCGCGTCCCATGTTTTCGCGAATTGCCACATACTCCATTTCTGGAGTCACAATGCCTTGTCGCGCATAATGCATTTGCGTCACATTTTTACCCGCTTTAGCACGGCGGATTTTTGGCAAGTGCTCAAAGCGAATATGATCTAAGCCTTCATCCGCCATACGTTGCTGAGAAAATTGCGAAGTGACTGAGTCTAAGACTTCAGTGTCGCCGCGACTCTCAATCCACTTTTCTCGATATTTCTCAAGTCCCTTGCGCACATCAAGCTTAAAATCAGGGTCAGTGTAAGGGCCTGATGTATCGTAAACGCGAATTGGGGCATTAGGTTCAAACACTGGGTTCTCTTCAGTGCCACCGATAAAGGTATCGCTAAGGGTGATTTCGCGCATCCCTACTCGCACATTATCTTGTGTGCCTTCCACATACACTTTATGAGAATTAGGAAAGGGTTGCCCAGTTAAGTTATAAATATAATCAGATGCTGCCGCACGCACTTCGCGGCGAGATGGTTTAGTTGTTGTATTTGACATGACTTACCTCATTACTTTAAGGGTTGTCTTGTCAGATATTGCAAAAGCAATAGAGAGTGGCTAACGCCATTGGATCGTTGTTAATAAGCTAATGCTTACTAGTGCAGCCTGCGCCGCTTATGCCCCAGAAATTTGGCGCACAAGCGCCCATTGAGGCAGCTTGTTCCCTACGCAGGTGTTAGCCTGATCAGGTTCACGGATCCCGCTTTCGCGATCTCAGCCTTGTTAAAGGCACTCCGACAAGTATAAATTCGTTTCTTATAAAACGCCCTGAGTGTACGTCAGTTAAAAAATTGCTGCAAGCTCAGCAACTTTAGTTTTTTGCAATGAAGGTAAAGTGATGCTCGCCTTGCAAGGTTAGTTGCTCACCATTTAAATTAATGGCTGCACCTTCCTTCAACGTTGAAAGTAATTGCTGCTCAAGATCATCAATTTGCTCGCCACACGATTTACGTGTCATACCTAACTTATTGACTGTTAGCATATCTTCGTTTAGCGCACCCTCACCAAAAAATTTATTACAACCAGCGAAGCCATTAACCTGCATCGCTTCAATAAACCGTATAGAGGCAGTTTGGGATACAGGAATTGCTAAACCATTCACTTTTGATAATTGCCACTGTGTATATTTTAATTGCTCACTCGATACAGTACCGGTCGATGAGCAACCCATGCAAAATAGTACGAAAAGAAGAGGCAAGGCTACTAACTTCATATTTTTTTACGACTCAAATTTCAATGTAGTAATAATAACAACATTTAACGCAATTGATCGTTAAAAAAACATGTTTTATCTGTAAAAAATTGTTCTAAGTTAGCTTTTCGAAGAACAACGCAGACTATTTGAATAAGTTATCGACTTCTTCTGGTAAAAAAGGACGACCTTTTTCGTTAACTGATGTGCCAATGACCAAAGCTTGAAGCATTACTTTATCGTCATGTTTACGGTATACCGTTTGTCTAAACGCAAACTTTAAGCGGCTAATTCGCTCAGGCTCAACAGCAACATAAAATTCATCACCAGGCACAAGTGATGCCTTGTAATCCATTTCGCTGCGAAGCACCACAAGGTTTACTTTTTCTCTTGCTAGCTTTGCAAAGTCGACACCTTGGGCATGTAAAAACTCATGACGAGCATGCTCTAAGTAATTAAAATAAACACTGTTATTTACAATTCCTTGTAAATCACACTCATAATCACGCACTTTAAAGTCTACTCTAAAGGTCATAGTCGTATTCCTAATCAATTTACGTATAATTGCCTGCGTTTATACCATAAAAATTGATTTATACCATTTCGCTTAATTGAGCGTTCTATTTTTGGGCAAGCAAGCCTCGCAGGTAATGCTAGGTATAACCCGTCAAAAATGCTTAAGTATTATTGCGAATTGGTATTTATAGCCATTTGGCTAGCTAGGTTGCTAGAATAGCAGTCCCTAAAATGGAGTTAAGAACCCGCATGAAACGACGTTTATCATTATTATCTGCTGCCATCCTGCCTTTATTCGCAGCATCTTCGATTGCTTACGCTGAAGACGGTGAGCTGGAAACAATTGTAGTTACCGGTGATTTCCAAAAAGAGAGCATTCAAACTTTAAGTGCCAGTGCAAGCTTGTTTTCAGACCATGAAATCAATCAACGTGGTGCAAAGTTTTTAGATGAGATGCTAGCTAGCGCTGCCAACGTAAACTTTACCTCAGGCGCATCTCGTGGTCGTTTCGTGCAAATTCGTGGTGTTGGATTACGCTCGCAATTTGTTGATCCTATTAACCCGTCGGTTGGCTTAGTTATTGACGGCATTAACTACTCTGGTTTAGGTGGCAGTTCGCTATTATTTGATATCGACCAAGTTGAAATCTATCGCGGTCCACAAGGAACTCGCTTTGGTGCTGATGCTTTAGCTGGCATGATTCAAATGGAATCAGCTGCGCCAACCTTTGATCCAAGCGTTAAAGTGCAACTGGGTGCGGGCAACTACAATAGCTACGAAGCAGGTATTGCAGCAGGTACTGGTATTACTGATGATACTGCAGTACGTGCCAGTGTTTATCAACGCGAGTCTGATGGTTATGTAGAAAACCGTTATTTAGGTGAAGATACCCAACAACAAGACGAGCTCGTTTCTCGCTTTAAATTGCACAGCCAATTAACTAGCCACTTACGCACAGAACTTAACGTTCATTATATTGATATTAATAACGGTTATGATGCTTTCACGCTCGATAATAGCCGTAATAGCGTTGCTGATGAGCCTGGTGAGGATAATCAAGAAAGTATCGCCGTTGGCCTTGCAAACATTTACACCGGCTTCGATTGGTTTGATGTAAGCCTAAATGTTTCAGGGATCGACAGCGAGCTGCTATACAGCTTCGACGAAGATTGGGTATGTAACGATGAAGCTCAGCCTGAACTATGTGCTGCAGGCCTACATGAGTGGGGTTATAGCTCAACAGATACCTATTTACGCGACCGAAAAGATCAAGCAGCCGAGCTACAATTTAATGGCAAAGCGGGCGATTGGGTGGCAGGTATTTATTACCAAGGCCGCGAAGTCGATTTAGAGCGCCAATACACTTGGCTGGCACAACCTTTTGCATCAAATTATGAAACCAGCAATATTGCTGCATACGGGCAGTTAGCTACACCTATTGGCCCAAAAACAACCTTAATTACAGGTCTGCGCGTTGAACAGTACCAAGGCGACTACACCGACAATAACGGTTTTATTGAAGAAACTGATGATGTCATGGTCGGTGGTAAGCTTGCGCTTGAATATCAAGTCATTGATCGCACCATGATCTACACCAGCATCACCCGTGGCTATAAAGCTGGCGGTATTAACTCTGAAGCTTTAGCAAAAGCAAAAGACGAAGGCTTAAACCTCGATGCTGACTTTTTTGCTAATCACACATCATTTGCCCCTGAGTACTTATGGAGCGGTGAGTTTGGTGTTAAAGGCAGCTCTCTAGACGATAAATTTGTGTTACGTCTAGCCGCCTTTTATATGTATCGAGAAGATATGCAGCTAAAATCGTGGCAAGTTGAAGGTCAAAAGTTCACAGGCTATATCGATAACGCCAGCTCTGGCGAAAACTACGGTTTAGAAATTGAAGGTAGCTTCCAAGCAACTGACAATTTACTACTAACAGGTAGTGCAGGTTATCTACATACAGAAATCAATGACTTTGTGGCTCAATCAGGTCTTGATCAAGATGGTCGCGACCAAGCACAAGCACCTAAGTACCAATATGCATTCACTGCGCGTTATAACTTTACGCCTGCACTTTATGCATCGATTGGTTTAGAGGGTAAAGACGATTATTACTTCTCTGATAGCCATAACTCAAAAGCACCAAGCACGAATTTAGTGAATGCTTCATTTGGTTATGAAGGTGATAATTGGAGCATTAATGCATGGGCACGTAACTTATTTGACGAAGACGTACCAACCCGTGGTTTTGAGTTTGGTAACGACCCATTAGATGGATACACCACTCACACTTACACGCAGCTTGGCGAACCAATGGTTGCCGGTGTGACATTTATTTACGAGCTATAAGCAATTCGGTGCTAAGTTTTTTACTTAGCACCCAAATTCCTAGAACCTAATAAATTAAGCCCTTTCAACATCAAAGGCGAGTACGTCTTTAATCTTTTGCTTATTCGTTGCCAGCATAATGAGTCGATCAATACCCAGCGCTACACCCGCACATTGTGGTAAGCCATGCTCTAGCGCAGCGATTAAGCGCTCATCCATTGGCACTTGCTTTAAACCATTCGCTTCACGGTATTGATTGTCTTCACTAAAGCGAGCTGCTTGCTCTTTGCCATCTGTTAGTTCATTAAAGCCGTTTGCCAGCTCCATATTCTTGAAATATAACTCAAAGCGCCCTGCGACTCGCTCATCATGTTGGCAAATTTGGGCAAGAGCCGCTTGCGAAGCTGGAAAATGATAAACAAAACAAGGCTTTTCTTGGCCAATCGTTGGCTCTACCTTCATACAAAATAATAGCTGCAACAAGGTATCTCGGTGCGTTTCATGCGCAGCAATATCGGCAAAGCCCTGCTCCGTTGCTAGTTGCTGCAAAGTGCTGATATTAGCGGTTAAAGGGTCAACACCTAAGGCGTTCATAAAAGCTTGTTGATAAGTTAGTCGCTCTGCGCTTTCTACGCCAAGCACTAATTGCATAAGCTCATCCATTTCATCCATAAGGGCAAATTCATCAAAACCCGGACGATACCACTCAAGCATTGTAAATTCAGGATTATGATGACTACCCGCCTCTTCATTACGAAAGGCTTTGCATAGCTGGAAAATAGCCCCAGAGCCTGCAGCAAGTAAACGCTTCATGGCAAACTCAGGTGACGTTTGCAAATAAAGTGGTAAGCCACCAGCATGACCAGGACCTACAAACTCGGTACTAAATGTCGCTAAATGCACATCGGTTACACTGGCCGCACTTAAGCTTGGCGTTTCAACCTCCATAACATCACGTGCATAAAAGAACTCGCGAATACGGCGGATGATAGCGGCACGGTGGCGTAAAGTTTCAATATCGGCGCTTGGTTGCCAAAGGACATTAGACATAGTGTTTCCCAAAAAAAATCCCAGCAGAAGCTGGGATTTTATAATAATTCATACCAACTCGCTTAATTAAGTGGTCTATTTTGAGGCAATAAAACCTTGTTGATAGCAAGGCAAAAATTTCGTTATTTAGTTGTTCTAAATCAGAAATTTTTAACGTAGCTAGCGACAGGTTTAATCCCTCAAAATGATTAAGTATTATTGCGAATTGGTATTAACAAAGCCTGTTACTTAACACGGCTCACGTATTCACCGCTACGTGTATCAACTTTGATCACTTCGCCGATTTGTACGAATAGAGGAACGCGAACAACAGCACCTGTGCTTAATGTTGCCGGTTTACCGCCAGTACCCGCTGTATCACCTTTTAGACCTGGATCTGTTTCAGTGATTTCTAATTCAACGAAGTTTGGTGGAGTCACAGCGATTGGGCTACCGTTCCAAAGCGTGATTGTACAAACGTCATTTTCAACTAACCATTTTGCATTGTCGCCAAGCGCTTTTTCGTCAGCAGCGATTTGCTCAAATGTTTCGTTGTTCATGAAGTGCCAGAACTCACCGTCAGTGTATAGATACGCTAAATCTGTATCCATTACGTCTGCACCTTCAACTGATTCACCTGACTTGAATGTTTTTTCTAGTACTTTACCTGTGATAAGTTTACGAATACGAACACGGTTAAACGCCTGGCCTTTACCTGGTTTTACCATTTCATTTTCTAAGATGCTGCAAGGTTCGCCGTCTAACATAATTTTTAGGCCGCCCTTGAACTCATTGGTGCTATAATTCGCCATCGTTTCCTCTGTCTAAATAATTTCGAGTAATCTACGTGTCAATGATACAAAGAAATGAAGTAAATTTGCATAAAAACTGGCAAAAAGAATTGGCAAATGTTGTCACTTGTCCTGAACGCTTGCTAGAAATGCTAGGATTATCAAGCAAAGTAGACGAAAAAGACCTCAAAGCACGCAGTCTTTTTCCTGTCCGTGTGCCACTGCCTTTTATCAAAAAAATGCGTTATGGCGACATAAACGACCCTCTTTTGCTGCAAGTGATGCCAAAACACCAAGAGTTTTTAGCAAAAACAGGTTACGATAAAGACCCTCTAAAAGAACAAGATAATAATCAACCGGGCTTATTACACAAGTATCGCTCTCGCGTTTTAGTGATGTTTAAAACCGGTTGTGCTGTAAATTGCCGCTATTGTTTTAGACGTCATTTTCCTTATCAAGAAAACCAATTAAACAAACGCAGTTTAATTGAGGCACTGGCATATATAAAAGCCGACGCCAACATCAACGAAGTCATTTTGAGTGGTGGTGATCCATTGATGGCCAAGGACGATGCTGTTAGTTGGTTTATGGATGAGCTCGAACAGCTACCGCAAATTAAACGCATGCGTATTCATAGCCGCTTGCCTGTGGTGATCCCAGCAAGAATTACCGATGAGCTATGTTCGCGCTTTGCTGCATCGCCTTTAAAAGTGGTGTTTATAAACCATATCAATCACGCCAACGAAATTGATGATGAATTTAAAGCGGCTATGCAAAAATTAAAAGTCGCGGGGGTTACGTTATTAAATCAAGCGGTATTACTGAAAGATGTGAATGATTCTGTTGATTCACAAGTTGCACTAAGTGAAGCACTATTTGAGGCAGATATACTTCCTTACTACTTACATCTACTAGATAAAGTTGAGGGTGCCAGCCATTTTGATATAGCTGAGAGTCAGGCACGGGAAATCGTGACGGCTATGCTGGCAGCATTGCCGGGATTCTTGGTTCCTAAGCTGGTGCGCGAGATCGGTGGCGAGCAAAGTAAAACGCCTATCGATCTAAGGGCGTGTTGACCTTTATTGATTGAAATTTGTTCACTCTAGGGGCGATTTAATCGCGGCGCGAGATTTGTAACCTAGTGGGCTAAGTAAAAATCGAGTAACAAAGAGTTAATCGCCCCTAGGAAGAACCCGAAGGGCAGCGCGTGTTTGGCATTAATGCTGCGTTATCGCCTATTTATGTGGAACAACCACACTACATAGGCTCTGCCTTGCCTAAATACCAAACACACTGCTGCAAAATCAATCATAAAGGGTCAACACGCCCTATCTAATTTAACAACTAAACGTATACGTTTACGTTGTTACCTAGTGTCGCAGTTACCGACTTAGCAGGTGTTTGCGCTGCAGCACTCGATGTTGCTGCGCCTTCGATAAGTGCAAGTGCCGCAGCACCATCAGCCTTTTGCTGTTTTTTAGCAAGCGATGCGCTGTAAACTTCTGCACTTTCGCCACCGCCACTCATCGCTGGTAAGCTTGATCCTGATATATTCATAGTTCATTACCTGACTTTTTATGACAATCCACGTACTATATCGGCATTGCAGTCTAAAGCTTTAGGAAAAAAATGGATTCAATTATTGAACAACTCAATGCTAACCTAAAAATCGTTTATCGTCAGGCACTTGATGCTGATAAAAAATTAGATGACTTACAGCAGCAAGGCCATGGTAAATTCAAAGCCTTATTTGCAAAAGATGCTGGCTTTGATTTTGAAGCAAAACGCTTTAAACCTTACGTTCTCGATGTTGCTGCTGATGTAGAAAGCTTAAGCAACGACGGTATGGACGAAGAAAAACTGAAAAAAACCGTTATTAAACTGCAACAGTTACTACAACTGTTAGCGACGTTTAAGTAACGTAGAAGCCTCTATTTTTATAGAGGCTTACGCGCGAAATAAATTTCACGCCTACACCAAAGACATTTAATCTCACAAAGAGAGATAAGAGACGCTTCGCTGAACATAAACACTATTTGAATCTCTCTTCTTTTCCTCTGTGCTCTCTGTGTCCTCTGTGGTTGGAAAAAGATCTTTAATTCACAAATAGGCTAAGAGGCGCTGCGCTTTAGAGGGAAACAAAAAAGTATTATCATCACTTCCTCATTCACTTATCTTTGTGCAAATATTTTCGTGCGAAATAAATTTCACGCCAACATGTGGGAGCAGCTTTAGCCGTTAATTGTTTTTCGGCGTTAAAACGCCTCCCACGATATAGGTCTTTTACAAGACCCACAAACAACACAGTTCAACTTTAAACTGACAGCTGAAAGCTGAAAGCTGAAAGCTTTCATTCACCCAGATTTAACGACGGCAATAACTCATCTTCAAACCAATCAGTGATTAAACGCTTATCGTAATAGTAGGCTTCATCGCGCCCCATTTTCATGCGATCCATAAATCCCATATCTTTAAGCTTGATATCATTTGCTTCGCTTATCACTTTACCGTTTTTATCGGTAATCGAATAATTTAGGTCGATACGTGGGAAGTAAATTGGCTTGATGATACGTAACTCATTCATGGTACCAAAACGCACATCACCGGCTAGGTCAAGCTCTGTCACTTCAACGTTAAAGGTGTAGCCTTCAGGTAACTTTTCGGCAAGCTTGTTGAAGTGTTTTTCAAAATTTTTCGCCACATTTTTATGAAATGAACCTTTTGGTGAATTGTTGCCAGGTTCTACATCACGGTAATCGTTAAAGTCATGCCATTTAACTTTTGCCTCTCCTGCATGAGCAAAAGCAGGTAGTGCAATGACCATTGCTAAGGCAATTTTTTTTACTGTATTCATCTGTTTCTCCACTTAACAGGTATAGCTAATGATTAAATTTTAGCTGCTGACAATTAACTATAGCTTAATATCTAAACACTTAGGTGTAACCAATATGGTGCAAAATGTAATCAAAAACAAGCGATTCATATTTTTGCTTTATTGTTATAAATCACAATTTATTTATGTAATTTAACGCAAAATGTGCTGAAATAAGGCTAATTCAACCAGGTATAGTTCATGGATATTTTATGACCATTTTAGTCACCGGCGGAGCCGGATACATCGGTTCTCACACCGTTTTAGAATTATTACAACAAGGCACTGACGTTGTTGTTCTTGATAATTTAAGTAATTCATCGAATGAGTCATTGGCTCGCGTAAAACAAATCACTGGCAAAGACGTCACGTTTTATCAAGGTGATATTTTAGATAGAGCCTGCCTAGACAAAATATTCCGTGAACACGCAATTGATAGTGTTATTCACTTTGCTGGTTTAAAAGCGGTTGGTGAATCGGTTGTAAAGCCTATTGAGTATTACCAAAACAACGTACAAGGTACACTGACTTTGGTTGATGCCATGCGTGACGCTGGCGTATTTAAGTTGGTATTTAGCTCATCAGCAACTGTATACGGTGACCCTGCAAGTTTGCCAATTCGTGAAGACTTCCCGGTTGGCGGTACGACCAACCCATATGGCACATCAAAGCTTATGGTTGAGATGATGCTACAAGATATCGCAAAATCAGATGAACGCTTTGCCTTTGTTATCTTACGTTACTTTAACCCTGTCGGCGCGCATGAATCCGGCCTGATTGGTGAAGATCCGAATGGTATACCTAACAACTTATTACCTTATATTTCGCAAGTCGCAGTGGGTAAGCTAGCAAAGCTAGGTGTATTTGGGGATGACTACGATACTGTAGATGGTACAGGTGTTCGTGATTATATCCATGTCGTCGATTTAGCATTAGGTCACTTAAAAGCACTTAACCGTATTGCAACTGATACAGGTGCACACGTATTTAACCTTGGCACAGGTAATGGTTACTCAGTACTGCAAATGGTTACCGCTTTTGAAAAAGCCAGCGGTCAAGCTGTCCCATATCAAATTTCACCGCGTAGAGCAGGCGACATTGCAGCTTGCTATGCAGCACCAGAAAAAGCGTTAAAAGAGCTTGGCTGGCAAGCTGAACGAGGCATCGATGAAATGATGCAAGATACGTGGCGCTGGCAAAGTAATAACCCTAACGGTTACAAATAGTTAAAGTCTAAAATTAAAAAGCTGATGTTCACACATCGGCTTTTTAATTTGATGAGGCTTTCTTAAGCTGCGCAATCCCCCAGAAAAGTACCCCAGCCCCAGTGCAGGATAAGAAAAAGAACAACCCTAAGCCGACTGGCGATCCCCAAAACAAAATACTGTATAAAACTTCCATCTTTATATCCTTTATTATTATTTGAATAACAAGTTATATAAGTTTTAGGAACAGCCCGTCAAGTAGCAATATCAGCGCATCGCTTGAATACTCTCTAGCGCTGCAGCAAGCTGTGATTTTAGTTTTTTATGACGTATATAAACAGCGAACACTATAATGCCATTGATACCAAGCTGGATAAGCCATAGGCTGTATGTTTTAAACATAACCATGTTAAACAAGGCAACAATTAGCAGAGCGGACCAAAGAGCAACACAGCCAATAAAGCTCACATACCAGTAATGAACTTGGTGTTTCAGCTGGCTTTCTTTAAAGTTGAGCATCGCGTTTACGTCTAGCGTTTCAGCCCGCCAAAGCTTTCGTCTTAAACGGTAAGACCAAACGCCAAAACCTAGTGGAATAGGCACTAATAGTGCAAACATGAAGGTTTCATAAGTATGTTTTGCCTCAAACAACATGGCGTAAATACAAAACACGGTTACCACAACACCTAATAAAGAGTCTATTAAACCTTTTAGCTTTAATTTAGTTCGCGACTTTTGTGTTTGTGCAATTAATGCAGCGCTATCCACTTTCGGCGTTGCCTGCACGAATGCCTGCTGCCAATTAGCTAATTGCTCATCTGCTTCGAATTTATCCACTTCATTCACTCCATTAGGCTTGCAAGTTGTTGCCTTGCTCTACTTGCACGTTTCGCAACAGCATCTTCAGACAGACCCAGTGTTTCGGCTATCTCACTTTGATTAAACCCTTCAAGCTGTAGAGCAAGCACCTGCCTATATTTCAGCGTTAATTTACGCAGGGCAGCCATTAAATCTAAACTGTCGTCTGGTGATTTGTGTGCACTTAAAGCTTGGGTGTAATCAACACTCTCAGAGCTTGCAACCTCTTTACGGTTTTGCTCTTTAATCACATGATCAACTGCTTTATTGTGAGCTATTCGGGCGATATAGGTTTTTACGCTAGCATCGCCTCGAAAGGCAATATCTGGTGATGATTCATTACTTTCAAATGCGCGCCAAAGCGCCAATGACATCTCTTGAATTAGCTCATCTTGCAACGCTTGATTGATCTCGTAGGTTGCAGCAACACGCGCCAACAGCGGCGCGTATTCATTCAGCAATGTGTTTATTTGAACATCAGCTTTCACTGTACTTCCATGTTTTTATTATTATTTGAACAAACGATTATAGGCACAAAAGAAAGTACACGCTAATACAGGCCCCATCAGTAGCATAGGTAAAAGGCTATACGGTGCAGCAAAGGTAACAAGCATATTAATCAAACAAAGCACGCTTAGCGGTTTAATCACTCTTAGTGCTGTTGCAAGGCTTTCTTTTACAGCTGCACTAAGTGAAGAATTACTTAAAAGTAACAGAGGTACCACAAATATAAGCAGCATATTCATAGGAACAATTGATACAAACATAACTCCTACGCGCCAACGCTCAACATCAACAAACTGACCAGATAATAATGCCGATAACTGCTCACTTCCAATCAAAGTACTCCCTACAGCAAGTTGCACCAGCGCGAGTAAAATACCCACTACTGACCAAACCGCAACTCGTCCCCACTTCGCCCATGTTGTATTGTGTCGAAATGAAAAGCCTTGATTACTATTTAGGTTAAACAATAAAGGCCACACGGTTGCCATTAACATAGGCGCTAACCATTTCGATAATGTTAAACCTATAGGTGCTGGCAATAGTTGCACTAGCCCAGGCAAAATAGCGAACAGTGTCATTAGTAAGAAAAGTTTAAACGGCGCCTTTTTAAATAGCCCCCAACCTTCTTTTAACCAAAGAGCAGCATCACTAAATGGTGCATTCGTTGAATCAAGTTTTAGCGTATTCACAGTTGATGTTGTAGTCGTCATGAGCTTGTCCTTTTCGTAAAAATAGATACATAAGACACTGCCTATCGCTACCACCGAATAGAACAACTTCGTGTCATTTGCAGCTATAGACGAGACAAACTCAAAAA